>DUOW01000021.1 GCA_012838635.1 Acholeplasma sp. | reverse complement strand
TAGAACTTACTTCAATTAATGATGTAACTCCTATTCCTCATAATGGGTGTAGACCACCTAAACAACCAAGAGGTTAATGCAATAATTTTAAATTTTAATCAAGGAGGTATAAATTATGCGTAAATTTAAGTTTATTACCCCTCAAATCGAAATTAATGAAGTAAATGATGAATACGGCATGTTTACAATTACTCCATTAGAAAGAGGTTACGGGCTAACTATTGGTAATGCTTTGAGAAGAGTTTTACTATCTTCAATGCCGGGTGTTGCGATTGTAGCAATGGAAATCCAAGGTGTTCAAAATGAGTTTCAAGCTATTCCAGGAGTTAAAGAAGATGTAACAGAGATCGTTTTAAATTTAAAAAACATCAAATTAACAATTGATGAAAGTGAATTATTAAAAGCTAGTGACAATGTAGAGATTGATGTAGAAGACTTATACAAATTAAGTATTTCAAGAAACAAAAAAGGTGTTATTACTGCTGGGGATTTAGTTCATGATGAAAGAATTAAAGTAGTTAATCCCGAACAAGTAGTAGCAACACTTACTAAAGATATCAATTTTGATGCTACATTTTTTGCTAGAAGAGGAATAGGTTATGTTTCAGCTGAAGAAAATACTGTTTTCTGTCAAGATAAAGATGAACATATCTATCAAGAAAGGATTGCAATTGATTCTATCTACACACCTGTAAATAAGGTTAGATATGATGTAGAGAAAACAAGAGTTAATAAAGATCCTAATTATGATAAGCTTACAATTGAAATTTGGGTAGATGGAAGAATTACGGCTGTTGGCGCTTTAGCCTTAGCAAGTAAATTCCTATCACAACATTTCAATAAAATTAGTGCAGTTAAAGAAAAAGTACTAGATGAAGATTACATGTATGAACAAGAAGAAATCAAAGTATCAAGAGATTTAGAAAAACCAATTGAACAACTAGATTTATCTGTTCGTGCTTATAACTGCCTAAAGCGAGAAAAGATTACTACAGTTGGTGAACTAGTTCAAAAGACTGTAGAAGAAATGATGCATATCAGTGGTTTTGGTCGTACATCATTTAAAGAAGTTCAAGAAAAACTTACAAAACTTGGATTGAGTTTCAAAAAACAAGCTGATGAATTAAAAGTCTCAGCTGATAGAAGAGAAGAATAGGAGGAACAAATGGCACGAGGCTATAGTAAATTAGGTAGAACAAGTTCACAAAGAAAAGCTTTAATGAGAGATTTAGTTACTGACTTGATTATCAATGAAAAAATTGAAACAACTTTAACTAAAGCCAAAGAACTACGTAGATTAGCTGATAGAATGGTTACTTTAGGTAAACAAAATACACTAGCTAGTCGCAGAAAAGCTGCAAGTATTGTTAGATTTGAATATACAGACGAAGAGAAAAACGAATTTGCTCTTCAAAAACTTTTCAATACAATTGCTCCTCGCTATCAAGATCGCAATGGTGGATACACAAGAGTGTTAAAACTTATGCCACGTCAAGGCGATAATGCTCCGATGGCAATTATTGAATTTGTATAAAAAATGCCCCTAATTATTTAGGGGTTTTTTATTTGTTTTATGCTATAATATAAGTGTAAGAGGAAATAAAAATGAATACAAAAGCAATTATTTATATTTCATATCATCATAAAAATACCATTAAACTTTTAGAAGATGCCTTTAATAAAGACGAATATGATTTTTATAACTTAGCAAAAACAAAAGAAGATATCTTACTTGATCAATATGAGATAATTGTTTTTGCATCAGGGATTTACTTTTCAAAAATGGATAAAAGGATTTTAAGGTTTATTGAAGAAAATTTAGATAAAATAGTAAATAAAAAGATTTATTGCGTTATAACTGCTGGGTGGAATCCTAAACATTATGCAAGGAAAGTAAAAAGATATCTTAAAAAACAGGGTTTAGAAGATATTGAAGTTTTTAGTTGTCCAGGTTATGATACTTATGGTCCACTTAAATTAATTGGTGGTGTAAATAGAAAAAGGCCAAATGAGAAAGATGTTTTCAAATTAAAAGAATTTATTTTAGAAAACAAGCTATGATATAATATAGATGCAAAGGAGATAAATTATGGAAAGAAACAAAATTGAAAGTATGATTTTAGAAGGAGAAGAAATAGTATATACATTTAAACCTAATCGCAAGAAATATGTAACTAAGTTTATTTTAGCTGGTTGTTTGCGATTATACCATTTATCTTGTTTTTACTTTTTCCAATAGTATTCAAATTTCCTAAAGAAATGATAATTGTGGCTGCTATCGTAACAGCTCTTATGGCAGCTTCAATCGTTATTCCGCTTTTTGTACCGATATTTGGATATAAAAACAGATTCTACGCAGTTACAAATAAAAGATTGATTGTTCAAAAAGGAATAATGGGAATAGATTTTGAATTTATTCCAATTGAATCTGTGCAATATGTTTCTGTCAATGTTTCAGCACTTGATAAAATGATTAAAAAAGGAACAGGAACAATTTCTTTTGCAACAGTTAGTGCTCCTGTAACAACTAAAGGGGGAACTAAGATTAATTTTACAGATATTGAAAATGTTTATGAAACTTATAAAGTTCTTAAAGCATTTATTGATAAGAGTAAAGAAAAAGAAACTAAATAAAGTTTTACCTTTTGAAAGGTAAAACTTTGGAAAAATGAAAGTTTTGCCCCTGCAAAGGTAAAACTTTTTATATTTTTTAAGGCTATTTTAATTAAATTTGTTATAATATAAATGTAAATAAAGAAAATTTTAATTGTTGATTTTGGTGGAAAATTATGAATAGAAATCAAGTAAATAAAATATTAATGAAAGATGAAAAGGTCTTATATACAATTAAACCTTGTAAGACAAAGTTAATTGTAAGTAACTTACTAGGAATGTTTTTCATTATTGGTTTATCATTTTTATTGTTTCTAATTCCAGCTGAAGATGGAGATGATTTAGAAGCAAAAGCTATGTGGACTGGTATTGGAATTGCAGCACTTGCGGGCATTTTGATAATTGTATTTATTTGTCAACTGCTTGCTTATCGCAATCGTTTCTATACTGTTACTGATAAAAGATTTATTATTCAAACAGGATTATTAGGAATTGATTTTGCTAGTGTTCCTGTTGAAGCAGTGCAATTCCTTTCTGTAAATGTTTCAGTATTAGATAAGATTTTAAAAAAAGGAACAGGAAGTATTTCTTTTGGATCTGTAAGTACTCCTGTCATTGGTCAAGGTCAACCATCTAGATTTAGTTATGTAGATATTCCTGATGTTTACGAAAACTACAAGTTATTTAAAGAACTTATTGATAATAATCAAAAAGCAAAATAAAACTAATTGTTTAACAAACTATACCTTCTTGTCTTATGTATAACGAAGACTAAAAAAAGCCACCTTGGGATGCTAAGTTGGCTTTTTTCATTATTTGTATAGTATTTAATTTGGATTGTGGTATAATATACAAGTAAATGAGAGAAAAAAATGAGTAAACAAAAGACAACAATTAATCGTAATCAAATCAAAAGTATTTTAATTAAAGGTGAAAAGATATTATATATGCTTAAACCAGTAAAAGCTAAAACCCTTTTAAATTTAGTTTTTAGGTATTTAAAGACTTTAGGGTGGACGTTTTTTATTTTTGGAGCAGTAGTACTTGGTGCTTTTTTCACAATCGAAAAAGGAGATCAATTTGATCCTGAATGGATACGCTATATTATTGGTCTTCTAGCAATAATTACAGCAAGTGTAGTTACTTTTATTTTTATAGTAATTTTAATTAGCGAGTTGTTAGATTATCGTAATAGGTTTTATGCAGTGACAAATCAAAGATTCATTGTTCAACATGGAGCTGTTGGTGTAGGTCATATAAGTTTATATATTAAATCAATCTTTACTTTTGCAGTTGAGGTGAATTTAGCAGATAAACTTTTAAAAAAAGGTACAGGTTCAATTGGTTTTGGAACAGGTAATACAAAACTAACAGGACAAAAAGCTGATTTTAGATTTGATGATATTCCTGATGTTTATGAAAACTATCAAAAATTTAAGGAAATAATAGACACTTACCCAATAAAAGAAGTAGAGAATAAAATTCAAGGATAATAAAATCAATACCCCTTATTTTTAGGGGTATTTTTATTAAGTAAAATATGATATAATAAAAGAGTTAAGAATGAAGAAAGGAAGGTATGTTATGACTTTAGAAGAAAGAGTTGAACAACTAGAAAAAGAATTAAGCGAATTTAAGAAGTTGTTTGCAAAGTTTGGCCTAGCTACAATTTATGAAGCTAAGTATTTGCATGCTTTAGAGGGTAGAGCTTATAAGAGTACCATTCGTAATTATGAAAAGATTATGGATGAGATTTTAGAAGAAGAGGATAAAAAAGAGTAGATAATGACAAAAGATAAATTACCTAAGTCGCTTTTTGTCTATGATATTTTTGCTGTTTTAGTAGCATTTATTCCTTGTATTAACAGCATTATATATCGTTATACCGAAAGTAGAATGGACTATCATTTACTTCTAATTATAGTTTTGATTTCTTTCATTGTGATTTCTTTTACTAGTGCGGCTTTATTTTATACTTATCCTAAGTTTTTCTATCAAGCTTTGATTTTCTCCATTGCATCTTCTATTTCTTTAATTTTAACATTTGTTTTTGATTACATTTCAGGATATAATTATCCAATTCCTTTTGTAATTTATCCTGTTGTATCTTTAGTATCGTGGTTTTCAATTTTGCTTTTTAGAAAATACAGGGAATCATGGATTATTGCATCATTATTTACAAGTTTAGCATTTTTAATTAATACTTTTGTTTTGACGGCATTAGAGTCTTCTGAGCTAGTAGTTAGATTAATTTTGTTTGTATTGTTAGGGCTTATCTTTTTGATTAAAGTTCTTTCATATATCTTTTATCGTAAAGAAGCTAATTACTACATTATGATTTATTTAACTGACACTTTTGTTTTAACAATCTTATTTGTTTTCTTAACATTCACATGGCAAATTAACTTAATTTAAGGGGTTTTATATGATTGGTCCAATTGTTGTAGACAGTAAAATTAAAATCTTTAAAACTAAAAAGAAACTAGCAATTTTTCAAATTGTTAGTTTAGGATTAGCTTTTGTTTTATTTTTCTTATTCTATTTTTTAGATTTGAAATGGGTCGGGATTTTTAGTTTTGTAGGGTTATATATTATAGCTAATATTTTTACTGCGATCGGTATTTATAATGACAAGGTAAGTTTTCTTAATCGGTATATTGTTGATTTCTTTACTTCGTTTTGTTTAGCAATAGCTTCTTTTTATTTGTTTATTAAATATAAGGGAGATTATTATTTATTGATTTTAGCTTTAATTTTTTATCTTGCTTTAATCGCTTTAATGATTTTAATTCCTAAACAAAAAAAGTCTATGGAAACTTATTTTCGTGTTGTTCATGGACTTGTTGAGATATTATTTATTACAGCTATTGGTTATATTATGTTACCAGGGATTTGGATCATGTGGCTTGCGATTGGGTCACTAGCAATTTTGCTTCGTGATAGTTATTTAGAATTTCAAATTACGATGATGTTAATTAATAACTTATCTTTAGCACTTTTTCCTTTAATCATTTATGTCCTTTTAAAATAAAAATGAGAATTAGATATCTAATTGAAGAAGATTATCTTAGATAATCTTCTTTTTTAATTATTATAAAAGTAGTTTTTAATTGCTAAATATGGTATACTTATACAAGAAAAGAAAGAGGAGCTTGTTTAGATGAAAAAGTTAGATTATTTAATTATCGCTTTAGTATTCTTTTTAGCGGTAGGTGGTTATACAATTTATTTTGCGAACAAAGACTTAGGTAACGTTAATCTAATTTTAGAAGTTAGATATGAAAACAAGCTAATCTATGAAGTTCAATATGAGGAAGGTTTAGACGAAGAACTAACTATCAACCAAGAAGGCAATCTTATGACATGGACTTTAAACGGAGAAGAACATACTGAAGTTTTAGAGTTAGATAAACACATCCATAATAAAATACATTTAAAATATGGAGAAGTTAAAATGGTTGAAGCTAACTGTAAAGATAAGTATTGTCTTCAGATGCAAATAAAGGGAAGATATTCAGCTCCAATAATTTGTATTAATGGTGTATCTGTTATTTTAGTTGGTGGCGAGTTGGAGATAATAGTTTAGGTGGAAATAATGGGTATTATTGAGATAAAGAATTTAAATTTTAGTTATGAAAGAGGAAAAAAAATCATTGATAATCTTAACTTAAGTATTGAGAGGGGATCTTATGTAGTTATTTTGGGGCATAATGGTTCTGGTAAATCGACTTTAGCGAAACTAATTGTAGGTTTATTAGAAGCTCAAAAAGGAGAGATCTACATTGATGGTGTTAAATTAAGTTTAGAGACAATTGATGATTTAAGATGCAAAATGGGCATTGTTTTCCAAAATCCTGATAGTCAGTTTGTAGGGATAACGGTAAAAGATGATATTGCTTTTGGTTTAGAAAATAGAAATGTTCCTTATCAAGAAATGAAGGAAAAAGTAATGGAAGTTGCTAGAATAGTAGGTATGGAAAACTTTTTAGAAAAGAATCCAGAAGAATTATCTGGTGGGGAAAAACAAAGAGTTGCTTTAGCTGGTGTTTTAGCTTATGATCCTGAAATTTTGATTTTAGATGAAGCAACATCGATGTTAGATCCTAAAGGTGTTAAAGAAGTGAACCAGGCGATTCAACAACTTAAACACAAAAAAACAATCTTAGCGATTACACACAATTTAGAAGAAGCATTATATGCTGATCGGGTTATTGTCTTAAATCAAGGAAAAGTAGTACTAGATGATATACCAAAACGTGCTTTTAGAAATGAAGAGATTTTAAAAGAAGCTAATTTGGATATTCTAGAAAGTATGAAATTAATTGATTTAGTAAAAGAAGACCAAACTCTAAGTAATAAAGAAGAAATTGAGGAGATATTATGGGAATTAACTTTCAAGATGTAAGTTTCGCCTATTATATCCCAAGGAATAAAAAGAAAACTCGTTATCAGCTAACTGATGTTAATTTAAAAATTAACGCTGAAAATGAGTTTATTGGTATTGTAGGTCATACGGGTTCTGGTAAGTCGACCTTAGTTCAACTGATGAATGCTTTGAATAGACCTACTTTAGGAAGCATAGAAGTCTTAGGGATTAGGGTAATAAGAAAAAGTAAAACATTACTTAAGCCAATTAGGCAAAATGTAGGGTTAGTTTTTCAGTTTCCTGAATATCAACTTTTTGAACAAACATCACTAGATGATATTATGTTTGGACCAAAGAACTTTGGTTTTACAAAAGAAGAAGCAAAAGAAAATGCCCTTGAAGCAGCTAGAATTGTTGGTCTAAATGAAGAGTTATTAGAAAAGAACCCTTTTACTTTATCTGGTGGTGAAATGAGAAAAGTTGCTATTTCTGGAATCTTAGCATCAAAACCTAAGATTTTGATTTTTGATGAACCTACCGTTGGTTTAGATCCAAAAACAAAAACAGAATTAATGAATTTACTTGTGGACTTAAATAAAATGGGTAAAACAATTATTATTGTTACTCACGATATGGAAGTTGTTTCTCGATATTGTAATCGTGTGATAGTTTTAGAAGAAGGAAAGATTGCTTTGGATCTACCAAAGGAAGAACTATTTTCTAAAAAAGAATTACTCGATAAGTATAGTTTAGACTATCCGGTTTTGATGAAACTATTACAAAGAATCAAAGATCAGTATCAAGTAGATATCGATGTTAATAAATTTACTTTAGAAGAAGCATATTTAGAAATTAAGAAAGTGTTAGGTAAGAGCCATGGGTAATAAGATTATATTTGGCCGTTACCATAATTCTAATTCTTGGTTTCATCGTTTAGACCCAAGAACTAAGCTTGTAGGTATCTTCTTTTTAATGATTGCCTTATTTATTGTAAATAATTTATGGGTATTACTTGGAGCTTTTGGGGCAATTTTATTATTAATTTTAACTACAAAAACCCCAATTTTAAGTTTCTTAAGAAGTTTAAAGGGAATAGCATTTATATTGTTATTTACTGTTTCATTTCAGATTATCTTTTCGCGTAAAGGTGAGATGCTTTGGAAAGGAGAATTTACTTTAGATTTATTGAGGATTTTAATTGTAGTTATCCTGTTAGTGTTGTTTATTTTTTCTAAAAGATTATTGCCTAAGGCAAGAATGATGCAGTTTTTAGTGATTGTTATTGGCTTCTTTTTATTACAGTATTTTAAAGTCTTTGATTTAGATTTTGGCAATTTCTTAACTAAAAATATTGCTACATACAAAATTAAAATTTATGATGGTGGTTTATACACTTCGTTAAAGATAGTTTTGAGAGTCATGTCAATTTTGTTTATTTCATCACTTTTAACACTAACAACTAAACCAGAAGAAATCACTTTAGGAATCGAGAAGTTATTATCTCCTTTAGCAAAGCTAAAGGTAAATGTTAGTACTTTTGCGATGATGATTTCAATTGCTTTAAGATATATTCCAACACTTATTGTACAGGCTAATAAGATTTTACGTAGTCAAGCATCAAGAGGTGTAGATTTTGGGGAGGCTAAATTAAGTGAGAAAATAAAACAAATTATTTCTTTACTTGTCCCGATGTTTGTAATTGCTTATAATCAAGCAGAAGACCTAGCAAATGCAATGGAAGCTAGAGGCTATGTCCCTCAAAATAAAAGGTCATCAATAAATGTAATTAAATTTAAGTTTATTGATGGTTTAATCTTAATTTTAATTGTTGGGTTACTTGTAACCACAATTACCTTAAAGGCGATTGGCTATGCGATATAAAGCAGTTATTAGTTATGATGGGACTTTGTTTCATGGCTTCCAAAAACAAAAGAACCATCGCAGCGTTCAAGAAGAATTAGAAAATGCAATTAATAAAGCATTTGATCAAGAAGTAGAAGTATATGCTTCAGGGAGAACCGATAAAGGAGTTCATGCTTTAGCTTTAACAATTCATTTTGATTTAACTTTAGATCTTCAAAGAAGAAACTTAAAAAGAGCAATTAATAGTTACCTACCTCAAGATATCTATGTCAATAGTGTTGAGAAGGTAGATGATAGTTTTCATGCAAGGTTTAGTGCTAAGGCTAAAACATATAGGTACTTACTTGATTTAAATGAAATTAATCCTTTACTTGTAAACTATCGTTATTACTATCAAGGACCAAAGTTAGATTTAAGCAGATTAGATGAAATACCAAACATCTTTATAGGTACTCACGACTTTAAAGCTTTTTCCAAAGGAAATGAAAAAGAAAATACAGTAAGAACTATTTATTCTTTCACAATCAAAAATATTGATAACTTATTAGTATTTGAGATTAAAGGCGATGGTTTCTTACATAATATGATTAGATTAAT
>DUOW01000058.1 GCA_012838635.1 Acholeplasma sp. | reverse complement strand
GGGCCGTGTCTCAGTCCCAATGTGGCCGGTCAACCTCTCAGTCCGGCTACCGATCGTTGCCTTGGTAAGCTTTTACCCCACCAACTAGCTAATCGGACGCGGGCCCATCTTATACCGGCTTACCTTTACGATATGCCTTTGATATATCTCAGATGCCCAAGATATATGTTATACGGTATTAGCACCGGTTTCCCGGTGTTATCCCTTTGTATAAGGCAGGTTACCCACGTGTTACTCACCCGTCCGCCGCTATCTTGTAGCATGAAGTGACAAGTCACTTCTCGCTATAAGACCGCTCGACTTGCATGTGTTAGGCACGCCGCCAGCGTTCGTCCTGAGCCAGGATCAAACCCTCTAGTTAAATTTTATTTGCTATCCGGAATTTTATCCGGTAGTTTTCTATCTAGCTAAAGTTTTGTCCTTGCTCTTACTTTGTTTCTTTCACTACTTCTTGATTTAAGTAGTGTTTTACTTCGTTTTATTAACGAGGCCTTTACTTTATACACTGTTCACTTTTCAATGTCCATAATTCTATGATGTACTTGCTGCCATACTTTGGTTCCCCAAAAGAGGAGCTCATACATAATATCATGCAATTTAATTTTTGTCAACATTAAAGAAACTAGATTTTTTTTAGAATAGTCTCTAAATGTTATAAAAGCTGTTATTCAAATCTCTCTGGTTATTTAGAGAATTTGTTGAAAACAACTTTTATAATATAGCATTTAAGCAGGTATAATATCAAGCTCAACATGACATCTTTTTTAGGTAAGAGAGTAACTTATCCTCTAAAACCTTGCTTTTTCTTTTAGTATCTAGTTCACAAAGCGCCAAACTCCTTTTCTGTTTCACAATATAAAAAGTTCTACTTATCTCGTTGTTTATATCAGTGCCTTTCCATACACAAATCTCCGTGATGCAAAAGGAACCGTACCTATTGCACTATACCTTCATCTTCTTCTGTATTTTCTTCTGCAACTAGCTCTTCCCGCTCTTCCGTATCAGAATCTTCATCGTCTTCATCCGGGTCTTCATCTTCTTCCTCAACTCTGGCAAGACTTACAACTTTAGTTCCCTCTTCCATTTTCATAAGTGTTACTCCCTGTGTTACTCTACCAAAAATACTGATATCTTCGACTTTTAATCTTATTATTGTACCATCGGCACTAATAAGCATAACATCATCGTTTTCATTAACCAGGCGCATGCCTGCTATTTTACCTGTTTTTTCAGTAATTTTATAGGTAAAAACTCCTTTTCCACCTCTATATTGAGTTCTATATTCATCTAGAGGAGTTCTCTTGCCAAAACCATTTTCAGTAACTATAAGTAAATATCCGTCATCAAAAGAAACAGCCATTCCAATTACATAGTCATCCTCATCCAAGCTTATTCCTTTAACTCCTTGTGTTACTCTACCAAGTGGCCTTGCATCAGACTCGTTAAACCTGATGGCCATACCATTATAAGTTACTAATATAATATCTTTTGTACCATCGGTAAGTTTTACATCTATCAGTTCATCATCTTCCCTGAGGTTAACTGCTATAAGGCCGCCTCTTCTTATGTTATCATACTCCATAAGATCCGTCTTTTTTATTAATCCATCCTT
>DUOW01000004.1 GCA_012838635.1 Acholeplasma sp. | reverse complement strand
TTCTTTTTGGTAAAGGTTTTTGATTGCGATTATAGATTGATAGAAAAGTTTTCTCTCCCATAGCAACTGTTTTATTTAAAGTAGTTTTCTTAAAATACTGTAAATCTTCAGGATAGTTCCATGGTAAATCATTATCTTTTCCGATTAAACCAGATCTAGTCATCGCTACAATCAAACTGATCATACAGCAACTTCTCCTTTGATTGTTGGATGGGGTTTATAATCAACAAGTTCAAAATCTTCAAATTTAAAATCATCAATAGTCTTTTGCTCGCCATGAATAATCATTTTAGGTAAGCTTCTAGGCTCACGAGATAACTGTAAGTTAACTTGGTCTAAATGGTTAACATAAATATGAGCATCACCTACTGTATGCACAAACTCACCAACACCTAAATTACAAATCTTAGCTACCATCATTATTAAAAGTGAATAAGATGCAATATTAAAAGGTACACCTAAAAAAGCATCAGCTGATCTTTGGTATAGCTGTAAAGATAACTTTCCATTTTGGACATAAAACTGGAATAGTAAATGACATGGCGGTAAAGCCATTCTTTCAATATAAGCAGGATGCCAAGCAGAAACAATTAATCTTCTTGAATGAGGATTAGTTTTAATCTCTTCAATAACTTTCGCAAGTTGATCTACAAAAACATCTTGACCTTCAAAGTGACGCCACTCATAACCATAAACCGGACCTAAATCCCCATACTTCTCTGAAAACCCTTCTTCATCTTTAATCTTAGCTACAAACTCATCTAATGTTTCACCTTGATAATCTTTAGAGTTCTTATACTTTTCATATGGCCATTCATTCCAAATTCTAACATTGTTATCTACTAAAGGTTTAATATTAGTATTCCCACTAATAAACCATAAAAGCTCATGAATGATTGCTCTTAAATAAACTTTTTTAGTTGTTAGAAGGGGGAAACCATCTTCTAAATTAAATCTCATTTGGTAACCAAATGTAGAGATTGTTTCAATAGCTGTTCTATTTTCTCTTCTTTCACCTTTTTCTAAAATGTGTTTTAAAAAATCTAAATATTGTTTCATAATTAATCACCTTACAATAGTATACCATAAACAAATCTATTTTCAAAACAAAAAAGAAGCAATTGCTTCTTTTTGTTTATAATATTTATCGTTCTATTGATAAAGTGTTCCAGTAGTATCAATTAATGTAATTGCAATCCTATCACCATAGCTAGTTGTAAGTTCATTTAAATTACCTTCATATAATTCTCCGTTTTTAGTTAGATACCATTTTGTGGTAGGAGGATTACTAGCAGAACCACATACCTTTACAATTACCTCTTGACCATCTTGAACTTCTGTAATTAATTCAATTTCTTCATGATTTTTCAAAACATCTATGACACTTTCTTTATAAGCATAATAACTAATAACACCATCAAATAATGGCATACACGATAAATCCTTTACATACAATTCAAAAGTATCATATCATTGAACTAGTTCTAATGTCAGCACTTGGCCATAAGTTAACTCAATTTGAGAAATACCAACTGATGCCGGCTCTCCATCAACTAAGATTTGCCAGTATTCATTTTGAGCCCCATTAGCTTCAATACCTTTAACTCCAGTAATATAGTAACCATATTCACTTTCAGAACCTGCTAGTTCTACTTCACTATCTGCAAGTAAAGCATCTAACACACTTTCTTTATAAGCATAATAGTTAACTGTTTTATTTAAAAGTTCATTTCCTTCTAAATCCTTAACTACAACACCAAATGAATCTTGCCATTGTGATAACTCTAAACTTAGAACATCACCATAAGCTAGTTCTAATGAAGATATTCCTGTTGTAGCTGCTTCACCATTTACTAAGATTTGCCAATACTCATTTTTAGCTGCATCAGCAGTAATTCCTTTAACCCCTGTGATAAAGTAGCCATATTCGCTTTGACTTCCTTCTAAACCAACTTCATTATCATTTAATAATGCATCAAGAATAGTTTCTTTATATCCTAAATATTCAATAGTTTTATCTAAAAGTTTAGTACCTGCCAAATCTTTAATAACTACATGAAGATTATCATACCATTGTATTACTTGTAAGGTAATCTTATCTTTAGCTTTTACTTCTAAAGCACTGATCCCAACATCTGATTGCTTACCATTTACTGAAAGTTGCCAGAATTCATTTTCTGCTGCGTTAGCTTCATACCCCCCAGCTTTAGTAATATAGAATCCATATTCTCCATCACTTCCACCTAACTTAATATCTTCGTCATTCTTTAATAACTCTACTAAGTCAAGATCCTTTTCTAACTTTAGTTCTTTTTCTTCAACTAAAGCCGTTCCATCAAGTTTTAAAACTTCGACACTGAATTTGCTTGTACTACATGAACATCCAAATGTTACTAATGAAAGTAGTAAAAACAAAACAAACATTAATCTTTTTTTCATTTTAAACCTCCTATTTTCAAAATTTTTGGTAAAAATAGGACCAAATGAAAAAAGCCCCATTTCCACCCCCAGGGAATGTTAGTTTTTTTTAACTTGGTAAGTCTTCCGGCTTAGAGAATCACTTTACTTGATTTACCTTCCCGATATAATCAGTGGCATTTAAATCTTTCATCATCTCCAACGGCTGCTGGGACAGCTTAGGCATAACCTAATTCCTTTTTATGTATATACACCAAGTGTAACTATATTATAAGTCATCTTTAAAGTTTTTGTCAATTAAAAAAGGGCTTTTTACTTCTTTAGTAAAAAGTCCTTACCCTTTTGAATTTCAGGTTCAAACATTGATAACCCTGGAAATCCTTGTTGTCTTAAAGCATCATAAACAATAATCGCAACAGTATTACTTAAATTTAATGACCTCATATGTTCATTCATCGGAAGTCTTAAACAACGATCTAAATTACTTCTTAAAATATCTTTATCAATACCCGTAGACTCTTTCCCAAACACAAAATAATAATCTTTACTTTTATCACTTAAATCAACTTCGGTATAATTCTTTAAACCATATCTTGTATAAAAGTAGAATTCACCTTTGTTTTTAGATATAAAGTCTTCCCAAGAAGAATAAACAAAATAGTCTACATACTTAACATGATTTGCTCCACTTCTTTTTAGCGAAACATCATCTAACTTAAATCCTAAAGGTTCAATTAAATGGACTTTAGAATTTGTAGCTAGGGCTGTTCTCATAATGTTTCCGGTATTTTGAGGAATCTCCGGTTCAAATAAAACAATATTATTCATCTAACTTCTCCTTTAAATATTCTATATGATTATAAAACCATTTTTCTACTTTATGTTTTTCTTGAAAGTATTTTAATTCTTCTAATGTTATATCTTTATTATTTACCTTTAAAACTAGTAAATTACGAACCATTGGTAAATAACCAATCCAGCTAAAAGTCTTATCTTGATACTTTTTTAAATATTCTTCTTCACTTAAACTTCTAAGTTCACTTAAATCTAAATAAGCTTCATCATCAATCAAAAAACTTGCTAGGCCATAATCTTCTATTTTATTATAAGGACATACGTCCTGGCAAATATCACAGCCATATAAGTACTTCATCTTATCAAACAAAGGATAATCAGTACTCTTACTTTGGTTTAAATAAGATAAACACTTACCTTTATCTAAACTATTATCACTTAATGCCTGATTAGGGCAAGCCTTAATACACCTATTACAATCCTTACAGTAATCATCTTCAATTGGCTCGTCATACTCATTAAACTCTTGATCAGTAATTACAATCCCAATTGCAAGATAAGATCCATACTTTTCATTAATTAAAAGGCTATTGCTCCCAATTAACCCTAAACCTGCAAGGTATGCACAAGTCTTCTCTTTTAGGCTACTTACATCTACTTTAATCTCATAATTAGTTAATTTTAAATCTTTAATAGCTTCTTCAATTAAACTTTTTACTTCTTTATGGTAGTCTTTGCCATAAGCAAACTTAGCAGGTAAGTATTTACCTTTTATTTTTGTATTAGAAAAAGGATAGATAAAAACAATTAATGATTTCATCTCTTTATATTTCTTAGGACCTTTTTGACCGATATATTCTAAATACTTTTGATATTCAATAATTCCAAAAGGATAATTACTTTTAATTAACTTTCTCTTCACTTATATCACCTTCTATATTTTAACACAAATCACTACTAAAATCTCTAAAAATATAGTATAATTAAAACAAGGTGATTAAAGATGAGAAAAATAGATTTAAAATTAATCGAAGATACAGTAGCAGAATTACTATATGATGCTTGTGTTAACTTAAATGAAAAAGAATTAAAAGCTTTAGAAAAAGCAAAATTAGAAGAAAAGTCAGAAATAGGAAAAGATATAATTGGCCAAATTCTAGAAAATGATTATCTAGCTTGTAAGCTAAACCTGCCTTTATGTCAAGATACTGGTCAAGCCGTAATTTTTTTAGAAGTTGGATCAGAAGTTATTTTTGATGGTAATCTAGAAGATGCCATAAACAAAGGGATAGCAAAAGCCTATACTCTAGGCTACTTAAGAAAGTCAGTTGTTTCTAATCCCCTAACAAGAGTTAACACAGGTGATAATACCCCTGCAATCATCCATACAAAAATCGTACCAGGAGATAAAATTAAAATAACTGCTGCGCCTAAAGGTGGTGGAGCTGAAAACTGTAGCGCTCTAAAAATGATGATTCCAGCTGATGGAATTGAAGGAATAAAGAAGTTTGTTTTAGAGACTGTAGAAAAAGCAGGTGGTAAACCCTGTCCTCCAATTCTAGTTGGTGTTGGTATTGGTGGTAACTTAGAAAAAGCTGCTATGCTTGCAAAAGAGGCAATAATCTTAAGAGAAATTGATGATGTGGCTGAAGGTGAAGCTGAACGTAAACTAGAACAAGAATTATTAGAAGCAATCAATAATCTTGGTATCGGACCAATGGGACTAGGGGGAACTAAAACTGCTCTAGCAGTTAAAGTTAATACCTACCCTTGCCATATTGCTAGTTTGCCAGTAGCAGTAAACTTACAATGCCATGCCATGCGTCATAAAGTGAAGGTGATTTAAATGATTAAGAAATTAAATACCCCTCTAACAAATCAAGATATTGAATCTCTAAGAGCAGGTGATATTGTCTTAATTACCGGAACAATTTACACAGCTCGTGATGCTGCTCATAAAAGACTTGTGGAATTGATTGAAAAAGGTGAAAAATTACCATTTGATCCAAAGAATGCTATTATCTACTATACAGGTCCAGCACCTAAAAAACCAGGTAGAGTTATTGGTCCTTGCGGACCGACTTCAAGTTACCGTATGGATCCTTATTCTCCTTACCTAATGAAAGAAGGTGTAAGGGTAATGATTGGTAAAGGTGATCGTTCTGATTCCTTCTATAAAGCCCTTAAAGACTATAAATCAGTTTACTTTCAAGCAACAGGAGGTGCTGCTACATTAATCAGTGAAGCAGTAAAAGATGTTACTTTAATTGCTTATCCTGATTTAGGAGCTGAAGCCGTCTATGAGTTTACTGTAGAAAACTTTAAAGCAATTGTAACTAATGACTCTATTGGTGGAAACCTACCACTAGAAAATAGAAAAAAATACCAAAAATAAAGCAAGGATTTTAAATCCTTGCTTCTTTTATTATGGCATTTTTTAAGTCAAATATTCCTAGTTGTTTCTTAAAATCTGCTAAGTTTCCTGTCGTATATAAAGTGTTTTTTTGCCTCTTTCCTATTTCTCCCTTACCAATTAAACCCTCTAATTCACATCTTACAGGCTCAAAAGAGTCAACTAAAACAACATCTGGCAATACTTTTTTGATGCTGTTTTTAAGTAGCGGAAAGTGTGTGCACCCTAAAATTAAGGTATCAATGCCTTTATTTTGATAGCCATCTAAAAGCTCAAAAACAACTTGGTCTGCTTCTTTGGTATTAATTAGCCCCGACTCTACAACCGTAACTAACTTAGATCCCTTAACTGAATAGATATTTACCCCTTCCAAATACTGATCATAAGCCTTATTTTCGATTGTAAGGTTTGTAGCTAAGACTAAAATATTGTTTGTTTTAGTCTTTTTTAATGCAGCTAAAGCAGTAGGTTTAATGATTCTAACAATCGGAATTTGCGTGAATCTTGCTACATCACTGCTATTTGCACTAGCAGTATTACAAGCAATAACTACTAATTCTACTCCTAAACTTTCCAAAAACAGTGTGTTTTTTGTAACTAAGACTTCAATTTCTTTACTTGTTTTTTCTCCATATGGACAGTTTAAACTATCTGCTAAGTAGATAAAATCATAATTAGTATAATAATCTTTTAAATAATTTAAGACTGTAACTCCTCCAATTCCTGAATCAAAGATTCCAATTTTCTTATTCACGGCCAAAAAACTCCTCTCTTAATAAATATAAAAATATTGCTACAACCAAAATATCAGCTGAGCCCCCAATACTAATATTGTTTTCAGTACAAATATAAGTAACTTCTTTTACTTTTTCTTCATCATAAACTTCTATTGAAGTAATTAAATCTTGGAAATGATGATAGTTTTCTTCTGTTTTTGCTCTTGAAAAAAGCACTGTATCTGTAGTATGTCTTACAATCTCAATTAAGGCCATTGTTAGAGCTTCTTTAGATAAAGAGCCATACTTTTCTAAAATCTTTAAAGCTTTCTTTACTGTCCTTAAACCAAAGAAAACTTCTCCTCTTGCACCTAAAATCCCATAAGCTTTAAAGAGTTTTTCGCCCATAGTCTCAGGCTTTCCTAAAAACTCAAAGAAAAGAAATTGCCCTGAAATCCTAATTTTCTTAATCATTTCATCATATCTATCTTTTAATTTCACATCAGAAGAACAAACATAACCAAAAGCAGTAACAGTATAACCTAATAAAAAGTGCAATCCTTTATAAGTATTAATACCTTTAGAGTTTTCTAATAATTCTTTTTCGAGTTTTTTCCCCAAACTTTTAATATCTGGATATAAATTATCATGAAGGTTAGTTTCAAAACCTAAAGTTACATAGTTAGTTAATTTATTCGACAAAAAATATCCACTATTTTTCATCATTTCATAATCCATATCTTGATGACTTCCCTTGCTAGTTTTCGTAACTAAACCAAATTTCGGGTCTAAATCAAGTTCAATCATCATTGCTTTATATGATAATTCTTGAACTTTTTGTTTTAAAAAGTCTAAAATAGTTGTTTGGATATAGCTACTATACTCTAAATCAGTATGCGCCTTTTCCCACCTACACTGATAGCTATCACGGTCACATATAAAGCATTTACGTCTTGAAGATAAACCAGCATCTTCTCTTCTAATTGATTTAGTTTCTTTGTGGTAAACATCAATATCAATTAACCTTCCCAAAGGATGATTCTCCTCTATTTCAACTGTCTTTTGTTTTAGAAAATAAGGATCTTTAGAGTCAATTTTTAAGAAAAAATATGAGCCATCATTATCATAAATAAACTTATCACCAATAACTTCAAACTTATTTTTCAAATAAAGATAAAAATACTCTACAAGAAAATCATCATAATACTTATCTAGTAAAGTATAAGGTACATTAGAATGAACTACAAAATAGACATTATCATCTACCATATAAGCTTTTAATTCTTCTTGTTCTAAGTCTTTTTTGGTAACAGGGATTTTCTTATCAGCCATTTTTATCTCCTTATATAATATTATAGCATAAATAAAAACCTAAATAAAGAAAAAGACCTTTAAGGTCTTAAACTTGATATAAACTATCAATGATTGTTCCATCTCTGTATTCAACTAAACCTACAACTTTACTTTTTAGTTCTAAAGGTTTAGGTTCTCTTGTAAACTTGTAAGTTTCTTCCATTAATTCTTCAATAGAAACAATCTTTAATTTGCTATTTTTTAATTTTTCTAACAAGTCTTTTCTTTTAGGATTAATAGCTATTCCTCTTTCTGTAACTAAACAATCAATATCACTACCTGGTGTTGTAATTGTAGTTACAGCTTTTTTAATTATTGGAATCCTTGCATTCATTGTTTTAGCTACAACCAAAGCAATTTCTGCTCCATAAGCAGCATCAGAATGGCCTCCAGATCCTCCCATAATAACCCCATTACTAGATGTAGTTACATTAACATTAAAGTCTAAATCAATTTCTGTAGCCCCTAAAATCATAAAACTTAAATCATTTACAACTGGATTATCATAAGGATTAGCATATTTAGATGCGCTCATAAGATAATGTTTTTCATTTTCTTTATAACTTCTAATTGCTTCTAAATCAAAACATTGAACATCTCTTATCTCTTCAATTAAGCCTTCTTCTAACATCGAAACAAAATATGAAGTTATTCCTCCACTTGCCATCTTACCTTTAATCTTTTCTTTTATCATCTTTTCCCTAACAAAACTTGCAACAGCTAAAGAAGTTCCACCAGCTCCAGTTTGCATTGAAAAACCATCTTTAATTACACCTAGTTCATATAAAAGATGTGTTGCATCTTTTGCAATCTTTAAGCCAATAGGGTCAAATGTAACTTGGGTTGTCCCACTTACGATACCTTTACTATCCCCAATTGAATCTACTTTTAAAACATAGTCAATATATTCATGTTTAATATCTGTAATTGTTAGTTTATCTACTAAAGAGTCTGTTACTACAACTTTTTTCTTGGCATATAACATATCTGGAATTGGATAGCCTAAAACTCCACAAGGATTCTTACCATCAACACCACTACCACCACCTGATTTTGTAGCAGCAGGAGTTGCAATAAAAGCAACATCAATTTTTAACTCACCAGCTTCAATTGCTCTTGCCCTTCCCCCATGAGTTTGCATAATTAACATTCCCTCTAATTCTCCATGGCTGATAGCTTCTGCTACTGGTCCATTTAAGTAATTAGTATAAATATTAGTAACATTTTTGTTTTTAATTAACTCAACTAAAATCTCATTATTAGGGAAAATTGCACTAGCAGCTATCGTCAGATTCTTTAAATCCCTTCTTTTAACTTCTTCCATACAAGCATTTAAAACTTGGTCACCATTACGTAAGTGATGGTGAAAAGATAAAGTCATACCATCTTTAATCTCTAATTTTTCAAAAACTTCTGCGTAAGAATTAACTAACTTATCTTTGTTTTTTGTTTTAACTTCTGAGATTAAAACTCTTTTTTTCTTTTCGAAAGCGTTAGATGCTTCAAACAAAGGATACCCGTTAGGTACTTTGCGTCCTAAACTATTCTTCATTAGATTAACCCAAATGCCTTCGCATTTTCAATCGTCTTTTTTGCTCTTTCGATAACTGGTTTATCAATCATCTTATTATTAATACTAAAAGCTCCTTTACTTGTTTTAGCCATTTTTAGAACCTGAATCGCATATACAATCTCTTCTTTTGAAGGAGAATAAACTTTATTAATAATATCGATATGGTTAGGATGGATTGCTGATTTAGCTTTAAATCCTAATCCTTTAGCCATATGACAATCTTCTTCTAGGCCAATGAAATCTCTTGTGTCAGTAAAAGGAGTGTCAATTGCTTCAATCCCAGCATTAATACAAGCTAAAGCTACTTTAGCACGAGGATAGAAAATCTCATATCCTTTCTTCGTTCTTTCAACTCCCATATCCGTAGTTAAATCTTCAGCTCCAAGTAAAATACCATCAACTCTATTTAATAAAGCAATATCTTCTACTTCTAATAGGGAAGATACTTGTTCAATTAAAGGAATAATTTTAATTGTTTTTGTAAGATTCTTTTTGCTTTCTAGTTTAGAAAGAATGGCATCTAGTTTGACTGTATTTTCTAAATTAGCTTTTGGAAGTAAAATCGTATCAATATTATCTGATACTAAAGTTTCTAAATCTTCTTTATAATAAGGACTATCAAAACTATTAACTCTAACAATTATTTCCTTATTTAGTTTATAATCTTTTAAAAACTCCTCTACTAAAATCCTTGCACTATCTTTATTTGAAAGCGAAATTGAGTCTTCTAAGTCGATGATAATTGCATCAGCATTATAAACACCAGCTGATTGAAGCATCCCTGGATTATCCCCAGGAACAAAAAGTAAACTTCTTCTCATTACTTCATCCTCCTTATTGCGACAATTAATCTTGCTCTAATTGTATAATCTAGTGCTCCTTTATCTTCCATTACGATCTTTAACTTTTCTTGTTTTTCATTCTTTAATACTTCTAAAATTGTTTTTTTTATTTCATCTTCATAAAGGTAGGCTACTGGACTATTAATGATGATTTCTAACTTATCACTTGTTTCTACTGTAATAAGGCAATCATTAGATTCTAATGTTCCAGCAATACCTTTCATTTGCATCTCCAATTAGCAATAGCACATACTCTTGCAATTTCGTTTCTTGCAAGCATTAAAGCTTCATCAACTCCCATACCAGGTTTTGCTAGGATTTCGCTAGCAGAACATGCAATAGCAATTTGAGTAGTTGTTTTAGCAGAAATGTCTGTTTCATTACATGTTCCTCCACAATATGACCCAATTCCTGTTTTATTGCAATATAAAATTGCCTCAATTGTGTTGTTTACCCCACCTAAGTCTGGAGTTTTGATTTGCAAGATATGACCTGCTTTATTATCGGCAAAATACTTAATATCTTCTAAAGTATTACACCATTCATCAGCTACAATTTCAACTTTACTTTGCTTTGCTTCTAAGGCTTTTCTTATGTCTCTTAATAATGCCATTGTTTCTTCTCTACAATCAGCATCAACTGGGCCTTCAACTCTTAAACTTAAAGGTGCTACAGTCTTTTCTAAATCAATTAAATACTCAGTCATTTTCTTAACATCGTTATTAAAAGCAAGACCAATTGTACCATAAACATCAATATGGATAATTGGATTATAGCCAGGTTTACCTAAACTCTTAATTCTTGATTTTAACCATACTAGATAATCTTTTAAGATTTCACCGTTTTTCCCTAATTTAGTTTCTACATGATTAATTAAAGCATGAGGTAAAATCTCTGCTTCTTTAATAATCATCTTCTCTGCGTTTACATAACGGTCATCACCGCTTTGCGTAAAGACAGGTACTGGTTTATATTCTTTACCTTTAATCTTATATTCTTTTCTTACAATTTCAGCCATTGTTACTTTATGAGAAGCGGCAACAGCTGATAAAATTGCTTGAGTTATACCATAACGAATCGCTGTATGTAATCTTTTACCATTAATTACTAAATGGTCATACTTTTCTGCTAGACTCTTAAATTCAACCATATCTTCTTTTAAAAGTAATGGCTTAATTTCTTTTTCTAAAAATTTAATGGCATCATCAGCTAAGAATAATGGATTTCTACCACCTGCTCCACTATACTGAACAGCAGCACAATCGCCATAACCAACACTACCATCTTCTAAAATAATTTGAATCGAAACAGCTTCTCCTGCTTGTCTGATTTTTGTAAATCCTGGAGTTACAGGCTTACCTAAATAATTAAAACCATCATTTTTAGCTCCTAGTTTAATTGCTTTTTGATCATCAAAATAAAATCCTGTGTAAGATTTTGTAAATAAAATGTCTTTTACTTTCATCATTTATCCTTTCTTGGTCTACCTATTAATTCTTGACGTGATACAGCAGTAATATCATCAATTGTCATTTGCATTGATACTGGCCTATTTTCTGCTTGTCCTCTTATCTTTAGTTTCCTTCTATGGAAATCTTTTATCTCTTCATCTAAACCTAAATTACCAAATTCTAAAATTCTAATCGCACCTTTATTATCTCTAGCAGGTAATACTTTACCAGCATTATACATACTAGGAGCAAAAGGAATATCTAAAATTCCATATTCAAAAGCCTTAACTACGCCAACAGCTAAATCACCTTCACCAACTTCATAAACTTTAGCTAGAAGACAATCTACTTCTTTCGTAATTTGATAATACTCATCATAATACCTATCACTTACTGGGCATGGTTCATCTTTTAAGATATTGCAAATATACTTAGATGCTTTAATACCGATAGCGTTTGCTTCAGCTGTAGGCACACCTACAGATTCATGAGGCGTTTTAGAAATCATCTTTGTAGCTTTTGATAAAGCAGCTACAGTTGATGCCATCGAAATTAAACCAATAGCTTCAGCCTCATCTTGAGGAAATCCTCCCATCCATTGGTGAAACACAGTTGTAACTTCTACATCCTTATATCCATATTTATATAAGTAATATTCTGTTTGATCTTGCAAAGCATTAACAGCAGCTAAGTCTTGAGAGAAGTTTCCTCCTTCACCATAACCAACAGTAATGTTTTTAACACCTTGTTCAGCTGCTAAAAGTGCTTCAATAATTCCAATTACATTAGTAATACATGGTGGAACTAAAGTTCCAGTTAAAGGTCCAAAAGGTTCTCTATTTAACCTAACTCCATGATCTTCGTAATAACCAACTAGCCTATCACAATACTGCCAGTAATAAATTGAATCTTCTAGCGATACTGACTTAGCATATGGCAAGTTATAAGAAATAGCTCCACCTTCATTAGAAGTAAAGCCAGCTGCATGAACAATCTCCGCTAAAAGTCTAGAGTCAGGTGTTCCATGTCTTGCTTGAACAGGTACACCTACACTTTCTACAACCTTCCTACAAGCTTCAACTCCATGGTTGACAGCTGGAAAGCCATTAAGCATACTTTTACCAATTCTATTACTTTCTTCTAGCCCGCGTTCTGCTTCTTCATAACGGTTTAATCTAGTGTATGAGTCAATTGTAGAAGGAAGAGCATCAGCTCCTGCTGCTTCTAGCTTTTGTAATAGCTCAATATGTTTATCTAAACTAGCTACACCTGCTCTAGGTTGAACTAAAGTTCTACCTTTACTCTTAGCTTCATTTAAAACATAAGCCATATTTTTCTTCTTCGGCAAACTCTTCAAATATGGAATTGAAACCTCAAAATCTAAAAGTGGAGATGAACCAGTCTTCCACGACTTTAATACTTCTTCTCTAACTTTTAAAAATTCTTCTTCAGTCCATTTTTTATTTCTTACTTTCATAACTTCACAATTTCTTCTTTCAT
>DUOW01000003.1 GCA_012838635.1 Acholeplasma sp. | reverse complement strand
ATTTTAAAATTAAAGAAAAAGTATATTTATTTGATAAACCAATCCTATATAGTGAACTTAAAAAGATTGCTCCAACTAGAAAAGATATGACTAAATATCTAACAGAAAAATGCAATGCTTTAAACAATATAGAATTATAAAGATAATACTTTAAGACTTCTTTAATGTTTATACCTTAAACTATTCTTAAGTTAGAATTTTATTTCTATTTTTTTATATTATACTCTTTGAAAGGTGATATTTATGTCAAAAATTTTTCGTCAGGACCGAAAACTTTGGTTTCGCGGTTTTAAAAAACTTATAAAACTACGTTACAGAAGACCTAGATATATTTATTTGGGTGAAAAGCCAACAACAAATAGCATTGTTTTAGCTAATCATGTTGGCGCTACAGGCCCACTTTTACTAGAATCATATGGAGAGTTTCCTTTTAGAATGTGGGGGACTCACGAAATGAATTCAGGATTAAAGTCTCTTTACAATTACCAAACAAAAATTTATTACCATCAAAAGAAAGGATGGAACATCCATTTAGCTAGACTATTTTGTTTGCTTGCAAGTCCTTTAACTTATCTGTTTTATAAAGGACTTAGATTGATCTCTACATACCGTGATGCTCGTTTAAAGAGAACTTTAAAAGAAAGTGTTGCAGTTATGAAAAATGGAGAAAATATTGTAATCTTTCCAGAGATGTCAGATAAGGGATACTTTGATGAACTAAGAGGTTTTTACTCAGGATTTGGTTTACTAGCAGAAACTTTCTTCAAAAGAGGGATGGATGTCTTAATCTATACTTCTTATTATCGAAGAAAAGATAAAGTGCATATCTTTGATAAACCTATTCGTTATAGCGAACTTAAAAAAATCGCAACTACAAGAGAAGAAATGGCAAACTATTTACTAAACAAATCTAATGCTTTAGGTAAAATGGAATTGCCTGCTATAACTGCTTAAAAATAAAACGGCTTTTTATATAAGCCGTTTTTATTTTTAATAATTTAGATAGATCTGCACCAAAGTTTTTTAATATGTTACATTTTTTAAATTTATAATTAGGCTAACGTTAAGAATAATCCCGTCATGATAATAACATCTTGAACAAAATGAATTACCCAAGCCCAGAAAAATCCTTTTGTTTCATGAATGCTCTTTGATAAAAACCAACCAAGAAATGCCGCTAGTATTATTCCTGGTATTCCCCTTGGAACCCCAAAATAGTGAACAGCTCCAAAAATAAGAGCAGATAAAGCTTGTGAAATATATTGATTTAACTTATGATGTTCTACAATACTAGCAAATGTATAACGAAACGTTATTTCCTCTACAAAACTATTTACTAGTGCAAACCCAACAATTAACAAAAATATCGGAACAGTAAGAGTTTGAATTCTCTCTTGTCTATAAACTTGGAAATAGATTACTACAGCAGTTACAATTGAAATTACAACAGCAACAGCTAAACCAACTTTTTTTTAACTATCTTTATTGTTTTTTGTAAGTCCAATCCATGGTTCCGGCTTTACCGGACCATCCATTTTAGTAATTGATAAAAGTTTAAATGATTCAAACTTAGTTTGAAGCCCCGTTATTAAAATAATAACAAAGCTTAATACTAATGTAGTTGTTTGATAAACTAGCACTGTGTTTAAATAATTAGAACTAAACCAATTTACTTCAAAAAACGGCTTTTTTCTAATATAGAAAATAGTAGCTATCATCAATCCAACTACTGATATTGTAATAATAAAATTAATTATTGTTCTTTTCATAAATGTTCCTCGATTCTTTTAATTGCATCTTCAAACCACTTGATTGTGACATTGTTTTGTTTAATTTCGTATTCTAAGACAAGAACGTATGAAAGACTTTTTTGAATTAAACTTGATTTTTCCATTTCTAAATAAACTTCTTGTTGGGCTAACAATTCTCCTAAAACATTTTTCAAATCAATTAAAATTGCTTGATAATCTTTTTTCTTGCTTACAAATAACTTTAATAATAATTCATCTCGATAAATAATCGAGTATTGATGGTTAGCTAACCATTCTCCTAATTCCTCTTTTCCTTGATCAGTAATCTCATAAATGTTCTTGTTTCGACTTCCTTTTTCTAAACTTTTAACAATTCTCTAATCTTAACAAAAAACGCCTCATTAAGGCGTTATTGGTACAAAATATAAATTTATTTTCTTTTAATCCAACCGTTTTTTATCCAGTGTTTAACATCTAAACTTAAGTCTTCATCATCAGGAGTTTTCTTTAATAAACCATTTTGCATCATCTTACATAATTTAAAATATAACTTTGATGGCATTCTTAGTTTTCTTGGTTTTAAATTCTTAAACTTACTTGCAAACTTAGCTATTCTCTTTCTAAATTTATTTCTTCTTTTAAGAGAAATTTCATTCCAAATAACACCTTCCATCATCCCAAAACCAATACATTTTACATGAGATATGCCAAGCCAGTTTAAACTTGTTTTTACATCTTTTTGTGCTTGTCTATTTGGAGCACCAATACTTTGAGTAATAATAGCTGCTGACTTACTAAACATCTTAGGCTCTAGTCTGTGTGCACACCAGTGGACACCAAAATGATCAAGTAATGTCTTTACATGACCTGGTGTTCTTAAAACATAGACAGGGTAGGCAAAAACAATTAGATCTGCATCTAACATTGACTCCCAAATTCTATTTACTTTTTCATAATGTTGGCATAAATGTTCACCTTTCATAAAACAAGTCTTACATCCTTTACAAAAATCAGGTGCATCTTTCGGCAAGTAATATTCCACAACCTCTTCTGGTTTTAATTCTTCTAAAAACATTTGTTTCAAATTATAAGTACAGCCTTTTATTTCTTTACCATTTATTACAACAACTTTCATCTAATCTCCTTTATACTTGACACATTTAGTATAACATGTTTTATATTTCAGATACAGTAAAAAGTTTGTAAATATTGTCCTTCCTCAAGTAATAAAAAGAGTTGGCTATAAAATAAAACCAACTCTAAATATTATTTTTTTTCTTAGCAACAAGATTAAACCTATGAATCTTACCTTCAATAACACCTTTTTCTTCTCTTTTATAATTTAGTAAATTACGATTTACTTGTTTTTGTTTCACTTCTTAAAACTATTTCTTGTTTGCTATTGATACATATCTTCTAATGATTTTAAATAATATTGTTCTTTATCTTTAATAGCAAAACCACTTTTAGAGAAAAAACCTAATTTGTAATATTTCACATTACATTTGTCTAGTTGCTTCACCAATTTTTCTATAACTTTAGAATCGACTTTTTTATTGGTATATTTAACTTCAAAAACAATAAAACCATCCTTATCTTTAGTAACTACATCAAATTCACCATTTACCTTTTCGATAGGATTATCATACCAATACTTCCCTATTTTTAAAAATGATGGTTTAATATTGCCAGCTTTATTTTCTCTAATTAAATACTCAAAAGCTATTTTTTCAAATTTCTTGGGTACAAAATTTTCATTAAAATCTTCTTTAATAATTTCATTATAAAAATCACTTGAATTTAAAATTGCTCTTGAAGAATTGTTTTTAAAGATATATCGATAATAGAAATCAATAAAGTTATCATTTATTTCATAATATGTTCTTCGAGAATTATCTGGTTCATTAATTGGTGTAACTTTTTTAATTAAGTCCATTTTTATTAAGTTGTTTAAAATAGACGAAAGGGATGGGCTACTAAAACCCTGTAATCTACTTAAAATATCATTAAACTTACTTACACCACTAGCAATTATTGAAAAGACAGAATTAGCCCCGTTTATCTTTCTTAGTTCCTTAGAAAGTGTTACCTCCATAAAATCACCAAGTTGACTGTTTTGGTCAATAATAATTCTCTTAATGTTTTCCTCAAACGACTCTTCCGCTTTAATTAAGCTATTATAATAGGGTATACCATCAAAAACACTATAATACTTAACTTTTGTTTCTAAATCGACATTAGGATAAAATAAACTAGCATCATAGTAATCCATTTTTGTAATAAACATCATAAAAATTCTTCCATAAAGTGGATTATCAACTTCATTTAATTTTGACATAATATCTATATATGATCCTAGTAGTATCAGTTTCAATGAAGATTTATTTTTGTATTTATCAATCACCTTTTGAATGACACTATCAAGGCCAACAGATACTTCTCTTAAATAAGGATATTCATCAATAACAAAAACTAATCCATCATCTTTACTAAAGACAAACTCTAAAATTGCCTCAAAAGAATTAAAAACAATATTTCCTAAATTATAGTGAATAGCTACAAGTTTTGACAGCGATATTATATTATCTTCTTCAGTTGTTTCTTTTGCTTGGTAAAAAATAAAAGGTTTATTGTATCTTTTTAAAACCTCTTTAATTAAATAACTTTTACCAATTCTTCTTCTACCATAAATAACTATATTTTCCTGACTATTGCGATTCAAATAGGATAGTAATTGTTTTATTTCTTTTTCTCTTCCAACAAACATAACTCCCTCCTTTAGTAAATCATAATTAAGTAAATCACGATTTACTTAATTATACAATACTTTTATACTAAAGTCAAGAGTTTATTTGAATCTTTAGTAAATTATAATTTACTAAAGTTTCATTACATACCCATATTCATATAAAACTGTATCATCAGTTAAGTATGTATTAAATATTTCTTCTACCTTTTTAAAACCATTTTTCTCATAAAACATAATTGCTGGTTTATTATTATAACCACAAACAATCTTAAGTATTCAGCTTCTTTTCCTTTGTTATTAAAATATCTAATTGAATGTTTTTTCATATAATAATTGAATCATATTTATATTCAGTTGCCCACATTATTAGGACAACTGAAAAAATGTATTTTTAGATTTAGCTCAATTCCATAAATCGCAAGTATTTTATTTCATATTTTGCAGATTATTAAATTATCTAAACTGTAATATATCCACTTATTTTGCTCCTAATAACAACATCTTACTTTCAGTTTTTTCGTTTTTTTAAATCTTAAAAGCCAAATAAAAATCGCCTTATTAGGCGACTTCTAAAATAATTAGATTACTAATCAAATCTTTAAGTGGCAGGGCTAGCTGGATTTGAACCAACGATCAAGGAGTCAAAGTCCTTTGCCTTACCGCTTGGCTATAGCCCTAAAGTGGTGGTGGGGGACAGATTCGAACTGCCGAACTCGGAGAGAGTGGATTTACAGTCCACCGCGTTTAGCCACTTCGCTACCCCACCAGATATCTTCATATGCTTTATTATTATACACTATTTACTTCTAAAAAGCAAGGACTTTTATCATTTTACCAAATTAAAAAAGAACTAACATTTCTGTTAGCCCTGATAATTTAATCTATAAATTCCTTATATTCTTTTTTTACTTTATTAATGTCAAAGCTTAAGATATCTTCAAATTCATATTTCTCATTTAAATAGTGAATAAACTTAGTACCTAAATAATATCCCACATTCCCTTTTCCATTATAACTAACCCAATCACCAAAATATCTCTGGTTTTCAAAAGTCATTGTTTGTAAATCTTGATTAAAATCTTGTTTGATTTTATCATAATTTAAATCACACCATTCTTTCCAAGAATCTTGATCTTCATGATATTGATTATAGTTCCCCTCTAAAGTCTGTTCAAAGAAAGTTGCTACTCCTTCTGTAAATAGTTGCCATAAAAATTTATCTTTGTTATTATCAAAAGTTTGATCTAATTTAGTATATTCATTATGATAAGCATGACCTAACTCATGATAAATTAAACCCTTCATTGTCTTTAAATCATACCATTTAAGTTCAATAATCTTTTCTATTCCTAAAAGAACATATGTCTTGCCATCTATCTCTTCTACCCAACCAGCTCCGTTACATAGTCCTAAATATAAAACAATCTCTACATCTACTGTTTTCCCGAATTTAGAAATTATTTCTTGGCCTAAAGTTTTAGTAATCGAATGGAAATTTTTAACAGTTTCTTTTCTTGCTTTATTATTTAGAATTACATCATTTAAGATAGGTAAATAATCATTTTCAAAAGAAAACAATCCTGTTTGAATGGTTCTGTTCATATCCTCTAAGCATAAGGCTTTTAGTTTTGGATGGATAGTATTAATATATTTTTCCCATAAACTTAAATTAAAGTTGCCGTTTAGAAAAACATTTTCTATTCCTTTAGTAGCATCTACGATCTTCATTTTTGTCCTTCTTTCTATTGCTTACTATTATAACACAAATTACATTTTTATTAATTGAAAACATTAGGAAAATATGGTATAATACTAAAGTAATATGAGGTGAAGACTTATGATGAAAAATCTAACAGATCAAGAAATAGTTAGAAGAGAAAAAGTAAAAGAATTAGAAGATTTAGGGATTAAGCCTTTTGGCGATGTTTACCATCCAAATTCTAACTCTAAAGAATTACAAGAAAAATATTTTGATAAAACTAAAGAAGAACTTGAAGAAGCAAAAATAGAAGTTAAAGTAGCAGGAAGAATCATGACTAAAAGAAGATCAGGTAAAGCCGGCTTTATGCATATTCAAGATAAATTTGGTCAAGTTCAAATCTATATCCGTGAAGATGAAATAGGTGAAGAACAATACTACTTATATAGAAAATGTGATATTGGTGATATTATTGGCATTAAAGGTTATGTTATTAAAACTAATACTGGAGAGTTAACAGTAAGAGCTTTAAACTATACTCACCTAACAAAAGCTTTAAGACCTTTACCAGAAAAATTCCATGGTCTTCAAGATGTAGAAGAAGCAAGACGCCATCGTTATGTAGACTTAATTATGAACGATGAGTCAAAACGTATTGCTTTCTTAAGACCAAGAATTATTAGACTAATCCAACACTTCTTTGATAGTAGAGGGTTTGTGGAAGTTGAAACACCGATTCTACACTCTGTTTTAGGTGGAGCTAATGCTAGACCATTTATCACCCATCACAATACTTTAGATATGGACTTCTACTTAAGAATCGCAACAGAACTTCCTTTAAAGAAGCTAATTGTAGGGGGAATGGAAAGAGTATATGAAATCGGCCGTCTATTTAGAAACGAAGGAATGGACTCTACTCATAACCCAGAATTCACCACAATTGAAGCCTACCAAGCATATTCTGATATGAAAGGTATGATGGACTTAACTGAAGATTTATTTAAATACTTAGTTAAAGAAACTAATGGCTCTTATGTAATTAACTATCAAGGTCATGAACTAGACTTATCTAACTTCAAAAGAGTTCATATGGTTGACTTAATCAAAGAAGAAACTGGTATTGACTTCTTTAAAGTAAAATCTGATGAAGAAGCATTAGCCTTAGCTAAAAAACATGAAATTCAAGTTAAAGAACACGAAAAATCTTTCGGTCATATCGTTAACTTATTTTTTGAAACATACTGCGAAGAAAAACTTATCCAACCAACTTTTGTTTATGGACATCCATTAGATATCAGTCCACTAGCAAAAAAGAACGATCAAGATCCTCGCTTTACTGACCGCTTTGAGTTATTTATTAATGGCAATGAATATGCCAATGCTTTCTCTGAATTAAACGATCCAATTGATCAAAAAGAAAGATTTGAAAAACAACTAGAAGAGAAAAATAAAGGTAACGATGAAGCAAGTGAAATGGACACTGATTTCCTTGAAGCTTTAGAATATGGCTTGCCACCTACAGGTGGTGTTGGTATCGGTATTGATCGTACTTGTATGTTACTTGCTAATGTAGATTCAATTAGGGATATTATCTTATTCCCACACATGAAAAATAAATAAAAAAAGAAGCAACTTTCTAAAGTTGCTTTTTTTAATACATTAACTTATCATGTATTTCCTCAAATACTTCTACTGTTAATCTTACATTACTATATTTATTACTTAAAGTTTGAACATAATCTTGATATTCTCGATATACTTTTTTTGGAACATCTTTTCCTTTTTTTAAATATCCTTCTAAAGTCTCTTGCATCTTTATAATATGCTCTTCATCTTCTTCATCTAAAGTCGTTTGTTCTTTAATTGACAACCTTAAATCATCTAAAATCAAAATATAGTTTACATAAAGCTCTTGTTTAATAAAAGCTTCATAATCATTATTAAAATAGATATCTAAATAAGACTTAATCTCTTCTACTGTTGCGTGTAAAAAACTAAACCCAACATCAAAGATTGTCTCATAAATTTTATCTATCTTTTTGCTTTCTAAAATATAATTTAAAACTTTAATTAAATTAGCAATTCGAAAATAAGTAAGTGTGTTATGATTTTTAAAAGTAGTAAGTAATTCCTTATTCTCTTCTAAATAAGCTACATAATCTTCTTTATTTGTCATTTTTTGCCTTCTTTGCTTTCTTATGACCTTTAATGTGTACTTTGTATTTTAGTTTGCCTTTCTTATCTCTTGGTCCATACTTTTCAATTAAACTACGTAAAGTATCATGATCGCCTTCAATCATATGTTTTTTAGAAACAACGATTGCAGATTCTGTATCAACATATAATAAAAACATTTCCTCTAATTCTCTTATATCTACAATATTATTCCAGCCAAAGACTAACTTATCTTGGCCATCAATTCTTCTTTCAATCTTTTCTTTTGTAATTGAGATATACTCTTCTTTATCTCCCCTTTTTTTTGCTTCTTTGTTTACTAAAGAGTTAATCCTCCAAAGCATAAATGAAGGTGCTATAACTAAAGCAAAGAATGCTAAAGTCCAAATCATTACAATACTACTTAACTCCCTTGTTTCTTCTGTAGTCATAAAAGTATTCTTAACAGCTAAATAAACTACAAATAAACCAATTAATAGAATTAAGTAAAACATAAAAGATTTACGTAATAAGTGAAACCTATAATACTTTTTAGTAATTCGTTTATCATATAACATTCTGATAATTATTCTTTCCATCTTACCTCCTATTGATAATTACTATTATTAAGAGTTTTTAAAATTGTCACTCTTTCTTCATTTATTCCTAATACTCTAATTGTCTTAAAATGAAACACCTCTACATAATCAATTCCTGTACTTTCTCCAGAAATATTATATGAGTAAATTTTAAGAAATCCATCATCAAACGATAGGATATTTCCATACTTAACTTGTCCATTATAGTCTTCTACGGTATAGCCAATTATTAAATTATTACTAATAACAAAATTAATGAAAGCTACAAAAGGTAACTCATCATCATCTAAATCAAGTCTTAATGGATCATAATTATAATGTTTAATTAATTTTTCTAAGATTTCTAATTGACTATCATAGATTTCTGCTCTAACAATATCATCAGTTTTTGCTAAGACGTAACCTGCAAACTTACCATTATATAAATAATCTTCAATTAAGAAATAACTTTCTTCAGCTTTCAAAATATATCCTGTTAAAATCGTTACTCCATTAGCACTAGTTACCGTTACTTCAATAATTGTCCGTTCTTGCTCTGCTTTTTTAATTATTTCAAACAAGATTAATTCCTCCCCTTACAATGTAATATTATACCACAAAATCTCTATTTATGGTATAATAAAACATAAAGATGGTGAAATTATGGATTGTTTAATTAAAAGTGTAGCCTGCAATGATAGCGTTAGAATCTATCTTGTCTCTACAAAAAAACTTCTTGAAGAAAGATTACAACTAAATAACTATAGCGAAAATGGTAAAGAACTTTTTGGAAAAGTGTTAACTGCTAGTCTTTTAATGGGTGGTGGTTTAAAAAACGACCAAAGACTAAGCATTAAAATGAAGAGCGAAATAGACTCTCAAGTAATCGTTACCGAAGTAGATAGCCTAGGTCATATTAAAGGTTATATCAATAACCCTAATTGTTCAGCCGGCGAACCATTAAATGGGGGCTTTCTAACAATAACAAAAGATTTAAACATTAAGAAAATCTATACCACAACAATTCCCCTAGACTATCCTTTAGTTCAAGATAATTTTACTTACTATTTTCTTAAAAGCGAACAAATAATGACTTTTGTTTTGCTTTCGAAAATTGGCGGAGTATTAATTCAATTACTACCAGGATACGATCCTAAGATTATTGATTCTTTAAAAGAAGTTATTGAAGAATATTATGATATTGAAAAATATCTAGAGCAATACCCACCAAAAGATATCTTAAAATCGATGTTTAATGATCTAAACATTTTGGATACTATTGATGTAAAGTATTATTGTGATTGTTCAAAAGAAAAATTTGCCCGAGGATTAAAAACTTTACCAAAACAAGAAATCGAAACAATCATTACTGAAGATGGTGAAGCTGAAGTTGTTTGCAATTACTGTAACAAAAAATATCATTTTTCTTTAGAAGAATTAGAAAACTCAATTAAAAAATAGCACAGAAAATGTGCTATTTTTTTAATTCATTATAAACTCTATTTAAAGGAAGACCCATTACATTATAAAAGTCACCATCAATTCTCTCAACAAACCTTGCAAACAATCCTTGGATAGCATATCCTCCTGCTTTGTCATATGGTTCATCTGTATTAACGTAGTCTTCTATTTCCTTATCTGTCATCGGAGAAATCCAAACCTTTGTCTTTTCTGAGAAAAGTTTATAGTTTAGATTCTTCCCTAAATAGACAGAAGTAATGACATAATGCATTTTTCCTTGAATTTCTTTGATCATTTTAAAGGCATCTTCTTTGCTTTTAGGTTTACCTAAAATCATCTTGTCAACTAAAACGATAGTATCAGCTGCAATAACTGTCGCATTAGGATAAACTAAACTTACTGCTTTCCCTTTTTCTAAAGCAGTTTTTTCACTTAAAGCAATTGGATCTTTAAGATCAAAATTTTCATCAATATTAGGCGAATAAACAATAAACTTTAAGCCTAACATTTCTAATAGTTCTTTTCTTCTTGGTGAAGAAGATCCTAATACAATCATATCTTACCTCTTAGTTGTCTATCTTTTCGATAATCTCATACATACTTGATGCATCTTCTTTTTTAATGCTTTGGTTTAGCGAAAGGACTTTTAAAACGATAGTTGTTTTAGCATACCTAATTTTAATAAGATCACCAACTGCTATCTCTTTACTAGGTTTAGCTATTTTTTCATTAACCATAACCAAATCGTCTTCACTTGCCTTTTTCGCAACACTACGCCTTTTAATAAGCCTAGATATTTTTAAAAACTTATCAAGCCTCATCTTTAGTTTCTGGTTTTTCTTCCTCTTTTGGTTCTTCTGTTAACTTCTTAGCTGCTTCTGCTTCTTGTTCTTGCTTATACTTAGCCATATCTTCTAATTGCTTATTATAGATTTCTTGTAATTCAGCTTCTTTT
>DUOW01000020.1 GCA_012838635.1 Acholeplasma sp. | reverse complement strand
GATCTTATTTTAAGTCCCTATACCCAATATCTTGAAGTGAACCAGGTCAGGTCGTGACTGAAGCAGCCTTAAGCTTATGTAGGTATGTGGGTGTAGGCACTTAGAGTAAGATCTTTTTTAAAAGGAGATGGTCGTTTTGAAAATAGGTAAATATGAACTTAAAAACAAAGTAATTATTGCTCCTTTAGCTGGATATACTAACTATTCTTACAGGAAGATTATGAGAGAGTTTGGTGCTAGCCTCTGTTATACAGAAATGATTAGCGCTAAAGGTATCAACTTTAAAAACAAAAAAACTTTAGATATGACTAAAGTAAAAGAAGATGATCATTTAGTAAGCATGCAACTTTTTGGTGGGACTAAAGAAGATTTAGTTAAAGCAGCTATTTATTTAGATAAATATAGTGATTGCGATATTATTGATCTAAATATGGGCTGTCCAGTAAAGAAAGTATTAAAAGCTAAATCAGGAAGTTATTTACTTAAAAGTCCAGAAAATATTTATGAGATTGTAAAAGGGGTAGTAGAAAGTGTAAGTAAACCTGTGACAGTTAAGATTAGACTAGGAATAACGAAAAATACTATTAATGTAATAGAAGTTGCAAAACAAATTGAAAAAGCCGGTGCAGCTGCAATTTGTATACATGGTAGAACGCAAAGTGATTTATATAAGGGTAAAGCTAACTATGATTATATTAAGCTTGCTAAAGAAAGTATCAAGATGCCAGTAATTGCTAATGGCGATATTAAAACAATTGAAGATGCTGAATATGTTTTAGAATATACTAAATGTGATGCCATTATGATTGGTAGAAGTAGTATTGGCAATCCTTGGTTAATTCAAAATATTGTTAATCATTTTGAAGGAAAAGAAGTAAAAGAACCAACTGCGATTGAAAGAATCCAAATGGTTCAAAGACACTATGAACTTTTAAAAGCAGAATTAGGAACTAAACTTGCTATTTTAAATTTAAGGTCTTTATTTTCTCGTTATTTAAAAGGGTTAGATGTTAAAGAATATAAAATAAGATTAATGGGAATTACAGAAGATAAAAAGATGCTTGAGTTCTTTAAAGAAATGGAAGAAAAATATGAAAACAGTTAATACAAATATTAAAAACAATGAATTATATATTGGTAAGCATTCATTAAAAGCTTTAGCTTTGAAATATAAAACTCCTTTAATGGTTTATGATGAAGAAGGGGTTAAAACAAAAATCAAATTAATTAAAGAAAGCTTTAGTTCTAAAAAACTAAAGACAAAAATCATTTATGCCTCAAAAGCTTTTATAGCACCACATCTAGTAGATATTCTAAATGAAGAAGGTTTATGTGCTGATGCTACAAGCATTAGTGATTTTGAGTTATTAGAAAAAGCAAACTTTCCAATGGAAAGAGTCTTCTTTCAAGGAAACAATAAGACTGAAGAAGAAATAAAGTTAGCTTTAAAGTTAAAGATAAATGCTTTTATTGTAGATTCTTTTTCTGAGCTTAAACTAATTGAAAAGTTAGCTAAGACTAAAGTAGATACCTATTTTAGAATAAACCCTTATGTGAAAATAGATGCTCACAAACATATTCAAACAGCCAATTTAGATTCTAAGTTTGGGGAAGGTATTGATAATGCTATTTGGGATGATATCATTGATTTTTATAATAACTCTACGCATGTAGTTTTAAAAGGACTTCAAGTCCATTTAGGTTCACAAATTAAGGAAATAGATCCTTATTTAGAAGCAATTGATAAAATAGCCGAATTTAAGAAAAAGCTAGAAACTAAATTAAAATACAAAATCAAAGCTTTTGATTTAGGCGGAGGTTTTGGAGTTAAGTATTTAAAAGAAGATAGCAAGTTTCCCTTAAAAGAAGGATTAAAGACAATTATTAAAAAACTAGAAGAGCTTGATTTTGAGATTGTAGCAATTGAACCAGGAAGAAGTATTGTTGGGACTGAAGCTGTTACTATTTATCAGTGTTTAAAACTAAAACAAAGTAGATACTATAACTATTGTTTAGTTGATGGGGGTATGGCTGACAATATTAGACCAGCTTTATATGATGCTAAGTATAGTTTTGCTTGTGTTAATAATGTAGTTAGTCAAGAAAAAGAAAAGTATCAAGTTGTTGGGAAGTTTTGTGAGTCAGGAGATATTTTGGGAAAAGACATTACTTTAAGCAAACTTAAAGAAAATGATTATATAGTAACATATACAACTGGTGCTTATTGTTATGCAATGAGTTCTAATTATAATGGAGCATTAAGACCAGCAGTTTTGTTTGTAAGTAGTAAAGGTGTTAAAGAAGTAATTAGAAGAGAAACAGTTGAAGACTATTTAGCAGTATTTAATTTTAAAGGAGATAAATAATGAAAGTATTTGATATTCATAGTGATTTACTATATGACTTATTTAGAGGAAAAGGCGATAATCGATTCAAAGATATTCACGTAAAGCAATATAATAATTCTGTTATTAAAGGTGCAGTTTGGACTTTATATTCACCAGATGACTTTGATTTGAAAGAAGCAGTAAATTGCGCTTTAGGCAAAATTGATTGGAATGAACTAAAAGATTTTAAAGTTATTTTAGGTTTTGAAGGATTAAGAAACTTAGAAAACGCTGAAGATATTCGTTATTTCTATAACTTAGGTTTTAGACATGCAATGCTTACTTGGAATGAAGAAAATAAGTATGCAACAGGTGTTGCTGGCCCTAAAGAATCTGGTTTAAAAGAAGAAGGTAAAAAGCTACTTGATATAATGATTGAGCTTGATATGATTATTGATACAGCTCACTTAAACAAGAAAAGTTTTTACGATGTTTTAGAATATACTAATCATAATATTGTTTATTCTCATGGCTTAGTTTATGATATTTGTGATCATAGAAGGAACCTAGATAAAGAGCAAATGCTTGCTTTAAAGAAAGCAAATGGTTTATTTGGCCTAACGCTAGCAAAGAGTTTTGTAAGCAGGAAAGAAGAAGAAAGAGATTTAGAACATTTCTTAGATCATTTAGATTTTGCAATTGAAGTTATGGGTATAGATAATGTTTGCTTTGGGTTTGACTTTATGGATTATTTAGATGATGATTTTGAAAATGCAATGGTTAAAGAAGTCCCTAATGCTACAAAAGCTCATCTAATCATTGAAGGAATGAAAAAAAGAGGATATACTAAAGAAGAAATTAAGAAAGTTGCTTGGGATAATTTCTATAATCGCTATCACGATAAATTATATAAAAGGAGTAAATAATGACAAAGATTAAATATTTAGATTCATTAATGGAACAAGCAGTAAAAGATGGAGTTTTTCCTGGTTGTAATTATTGTTTAATAGAAAATGGCAATAAGCATTTTAATACTTTTGGGTTTAAAGCAGTAATTCCTGAAAAAGAAGTAAATGATATTGATACTATTTACGATATGGCATCATTATCAAAAGTTATTGCAACTGTTACTTCAGTTTTGATTTTAATGGAACAAGGGAAGTTAAGATTATATGATAATGTGAAAGAGATTCTTCCTGATTTTCAAAATCCAAAAGTAACTGTTTTTGATTTAGTTACGCATACAGCTGGGTTAAAACCAGCAATTGCTTATGCAGAGTATCTTGATAAACCAAAAGAAGCTATTGCTAAGGCAATTTATGATGCTCCCCCAATGGCTGAAGTTGGTGAAAGAATTATTTATACTGACCTAGGATTTATTATTCTAGGTTGGATTGTGGAAAAGATAAGTGGAATGCCAATTGATGAATTTACAAAAAAATATATTTTCGAGCCATTAGAAATGTATCATACTGGTTATAATCCAAGTCCTGATCTTTATAAAATCATTGCTCCAACTGAAGTAAGAAAAGATCGAATTTGTGATGGGGTTGTAAGAGGGAAAGTTCATGATGAAAAAGCTTATTTATTAGGTGGAGCTTGTGGTCATGCGGGGCTATTTTCTTGTGTGAAAGATGTTGCGCATTTTATGGAAATGGTCTTAAATGATGGTGTTTACAAGGGTAAAAGAATTTTATCTCATGCTACAATCGATTTAATGTTTACAGAACTTGCTAGTCAAAAGGAAAACGAGATGAGTGTAATTACGGAAAAAAGGTCAGTTGGTTGGACAATTAAAGGATCTTACCCTCAATCTGGGTGTTTAGCAAGCCCGAAAACAATTATGCATACAGGCTTTACAGGAACACATTTATTTATTGATAGAGAAAATCAAGTAGCATTTTGCGTACTTAGTAATAGAGTTCACCCAACAAGAGAGAACAATAAAATCATTGGTTGGCGTGGAAGAATCGGAAATTATGTTATAAGTCATTTTGGGAAAGGATGTAAAGATGAAGTTTAAAAAGTTTTCAAAAGATCAATTGCCAGCTTTAATAAAGCTTTGGAATGAAAATGCAACAGGGGAAAACGGGATTTTTAAGCCATGGACAGAAGAGTTATTTACGAATAAATTCTTAAAAAATCCTTATTTTAAAGATGAAAGTTTAGTGTTACTTTATAAAGATGAGGAGTTAATTGGTGCAGGACAAGCTAATGTAACTAATCAAAATCCAGAAACACCAGGGTTTATTACGTTTGTCGTTGTAAAAAAGGAGTATCAAAGACAAGGATATGGAACTAAGATTTTAGAAAAGTTAGAACAATATCTTAAGGAAAATGGCAAGAAATTTGTTCGTTGTTACTTTGGAAACCCAATAAATCTAGAGTGGTATGTTCCTGGATATGATAAACATAACCATCCAGGAGCGCCTGCAGTTGAGTTTAATTCAGCTTATTATTTCCTACTTCTAAGTTATGGATATAATACAAATGGACAGTTAGATGCCTTCCATTTAGAGCTTGAAAATTATGAACTTCCAGAGTATGTAGTAAACAAGAAAAAAGAAAATGAGAAAGATGGTTATTTCATTGATTTCTTTGATGAAGAAAAAGACTATGGTTTAAAAGAACTATTTGAAGATTTAAATAGTCCTACTTGGTTTGAGGAAATTGAAAGACAAAGAAAACTTGGTAATTTAAATAGATTATTAGTTGTTAAGAAAGATAATCGTGCTTTAGGTTTTACTGGTCCAATCTTTACTGAACCTTCAGGAAGAGGTTATTTATCAGGTGTTGGTATTCATTCTTCTGTTAGAGCTAGAGGGCTAGGTAAAACGATGTTCTGTGAGCTTTGTTTGAGATCAAAACAAAATGGAGCTAAATTTATGACTTTATTTACTGGTAGTGATAATAAAGCTCGTAATATTTATTTATATGCAGGGATGAGAATTGTGAAGTCATTTGCGATTATGAGAAAGGATTTCAAATGAGAAAAATCAAAAGAGATTCTAAGGTAGGATTTGTTACTTATTTTCGCAGCGAAGAGCCTGTTTTAATTCCTGAAAAAATAGAAGAAAAGGATGCTTTAAGAGGAGTATGGGTTTCAACTGTTGCAAACATTGATTTACCTAAACTAAAGGATGTAGAAGATTACAAAAAGCATTTAGATGATATTATCAAAACAGTTAAAGAATATAAGATGAATGCCGTTATTTTTCAGGTTAGACCTACTAATGATGCTTTCTATGAATCAGAGTTAAATCCTTGGAGTTCTTATATTACTGGAGAACAAGGGAAATATCCTGGGTTTGATATTTTAGGATACTTTATTGAAAAAGCTAAAAAAGAGCAAATTGAAGTTCATGCTTGGCTTAATCCCTATCGTGTAAGTCAAATTACTTTAGATAAATTAGAAATGACAAAAGATGAGTATTTAAAAACGCTAGATGATAAAAACTTTGCGAAGAAGAATCCTCATTTAGTTATGGAAACTAGCCGTAAAGCTTTAATCTTAGATCCTGCTTCTAAAGAAGTTCAAGAGTTTGTCAGTGATTCTGCTTTAGAGATAGCAAGAAAATATGATGTAAAAGCAATCCATATGGATGACTATTTCTATCCTTATGAAGAATATGTAGATCCAGATGAAGAAAAGAAACAATATCAAGTTGGAATTAAAAACAAAGCTGACTTTAGAAGATACAATGTAACTTGTTTAATTAAGATGATGAAAGAAAAGCTAGATACATTAGACCGTAAAGTTGAATTTGGGATTAGTCCTTTTGGTATTTACCGTACAAGTACTAAGTATTCTTCAAAAGAAAATGCCTGGGAATATGGTTCAAATAATGATGAATCATGCTTTAATTGCTATGAAGGATTATATGCTGATATCTATTACTGGATGGAAAAAGGTTATATTGATTATGTAGTCCCTCAAGATTATTTCAACCTTGATTATCATAAAGTTTTAGAAGATGGATCAGAAAAAGAAATTGTAAAGTATGCCGACTTAGCAAAATGGTGGAATGAAGCTAGTAAAAAAACAAAAACTAAACTTTATATTGGTATGGGCTTATACCGTATGGGTAGTAATAATTACTGGATAAATCCAGATGAAATTAAAAACCAATTACTATTTAATAGTACTTTAGATTATGTTTCTGGAGAAATTTTCTTTACTTATCACAACTTAGTTGATAAGCAAGATAATTATCCGGCAGCTCAAAAATCAATTAAAAGTTTGTGGACAAAAGATGTAAAAAGTATCTAAAAAGAGCATAAAAATGCTCTTTTTTTATTCAATTTGACCTTGAAAAAAAATCGTTTTTGTAGTATAATTTTGTTATATAGTATATACACTCAAAACGAAAGGAATGATTGAAATTGTATAAGATTTACCCAAAGGTTAAGTATATTAAATATACGAAAGAAGAATTTACAAAGAAAGATAAATATTCCGTTTTTTTAACTGAAAATTTAGAAAACGTTTTTGATAATCTAAAGAGATTTCTTAAAGTAAAGAAAACAAACAAAATCGGGGATATTAATTTTATCTATGAACAGGCAAGATCTATTCAAACATATAAGATTGTTATTGATAAAGATAAGATTGATATTTATTACAATGATGCAGCTTCAGCTTTTTATGCAAGCCAAACTTTAAAGCAAATCTTTAAATCAGAGAGAATCGAAACTGTAGAGATTTGGGATGAACCAAAGCTTTTAGTAAGAGGATTTACTTTAGATATTAGTCGTAATAAAGTACCTACGATCGAAACTATCTACAAAATCATTGATCTTATGGCAGAATTAAAGATGAATCATTTTGAGTTATATGTAGAGGGGTTTAGCTATGAATATGACTTTGCAAGAAAGTATTTATTAGAAGATGGCTATATTACGAAGAATGAATATAGGTTAATTGAAGATTACTGTTTTGCAAGAGAAATAGATTTTGTTCCTAACCAAAATGGTTTTGGTCATATGGGACCATGGCTTGCCACAAAAGAATATAAAGATTTAGCTATTTGTCCTGATGGAGCCTTCTATTGGGGTAGACATAGAGATCCGGTGACAGTAGATCCAAAAGATCCAAGATCAATCAAACTAGTAAGTAAGATGTATGAAGAGATGTTACCTGGACGAAAGTCTAAATATTTCAATATTAACTTTGATGAACCAATGGAACTTGGGATGGGTAAGACTAAGGAGATTGTGGAAAAAGAAGGGTTAAGTAATGTTTATTTAGATTACTTAAATTTAGTGTTAGAAGAAGTTAAAAAATACGATAAAAAACCAATTATGTGGGGGGATGTTTTAATTAAAGACAAAGAGGCTTTAAAGAAACTACCTAAAGATATTATCTTTATTGATTGGGGTTATGATGCTACATATAAGTTTTCTGAAACATTAAAAACTTTAGGAACGTTAAATATTAAATTTGCTGCTGCTCCTGGTACGACAAGTTGGTGTAGTTTTACTGGTAGAACTTATGACTTTATCGCAAATATTAAAAGTGCATGTGATAATGTTTATAAATACAATGGTTTAGGTATTGTACTAACTGATTGGGGTGATGCAGGTCACTTGCAATTACTTCCATCAATTGTAGCACCTTTAGTGTTTGCAGGATTTTATTCTTGGAGTCTAGAAGAAGGTGAAATGGTTAATGTTGTTAAATACTTAAACGAAGAAGTATTTAAAGATGAAAAAGGAAACTTTGCCCAAATCTTACTTGGGATTGGTAATTATTATCAATTTGAAAACTACTATATTACAAATGCTACATTAACTTTCTTTGGTTATATGTGGGCAAGTTATGCTTTAAAGCAAGATGCACCTTTAGAATATTACTATGAGAAAATTAAAAACAGCATTATTGAAGAAGCTAAATATCAAGCTTTAGTAGATTATTTAGAAATTTACCGAAAAGGGCTAAAAAATACTAAACTAAAGATTAAAGATAAAAAGTTAGTTATTGATGAGGTTAACCAAAGTATTGATTTAGTTTTAGTTACAAGATTATTAATGCAAAGTTTTAATCCTAAATTAGCTAAAAGTAAGAAACTTAAATTGTTGGAAAAACTATTTAAGAAGGAAAAAATATTAAATAAACAAAAAGAGTTATGGCTAGCTAGAAATAAACAAAGCAATCTAGCTGAGTCAATGGAAATGTTGGAAGCAGTCTTTAAATTAGGAAAGCTTCACTACAAAGCATTACAAGGAGAAAACAATGAGTAAAGAAGAAAAGAAACTTCAAGAACAAGAAGTTGAAGAAGTTAAAAAAGAAGCAGTAGCAATTGAAGATGTCAAGATTACTACTGTGAATTATGATTTAGTTGATTCAAGTGAAAGTAAACTAAAGCGTAAAACTAATCGTGTGAAGATGATTAAACGAGCAATTTGGATTACAATTTTAGTTTTACTAGTAACAATCATCACAGTTTCAATTGTGAAGAGTTTTAGACCAGATCGAACAACGTCAGATTCATATATTCCAGAAGAGTTATATCCCGAAGGTGATTACAATAACTACATTAGAGCTAAGGCTACGGGTATTTCTGATCCTCAAAGATTAGCAGTATTGGATTTTAATAAAGACGTTAAACCTTTGATTGTAAAACCTCAAGTTGAAGATATTACAGTAGACATAACATTGGGTACTCCAAGTGCAAATGCAATTGACTTTAAGTATATGGATGTAGATGATCCTAATAACTCAATTGTTTTACCAAATGGAGAAAAAAAGGCAGGATATTACACATCAGAAACAGGAAGTATTACTTTTCCTGTCGATATTCCTGAGGCAGGATTCTATTATTTGAAAGTAGAATATTATGCTGAGAAACTTCGTGATGAAAGTTTCAATGTTAGAGATACTAGTGGTGGTGCCAATGTTGAGAGAATTATTTTGATTAATGGTGAATTACCATTTGAATCTGCTCGAAACATTAGATTCTATAGAATGTGGAAAGACAAAGGAGAAATCATTCAAGACATTAATGGCAATGATATGAAACCATCACAAATGGAAATATTTGATGTAAATCAAAGCTATATAAGAGATTATACAGGTTATGTAGTTAATCCTTATATGTTTTATTTCAAAGCAGGAGCTAATACAATTACTTTTGATTCAATTAGAGAAAATATGAGTATTATTTCTTTAACAGTTGAAGCAGTTCCTGAAGTTGTTACTTATCAAGATTATCTAAATCAACATCAAGATAAGAATGAGCCAAGTAATGTAATGTTACAAGTAGAAGCTGAAAATTCAACAAAACGTTCATCTCCTACTTTATATGCGATTGCTGATCGTACTTCGCCAACAAACACTCCATCGCATCCAGTTAAAATAACACTAAACTCAATTGGTGGTACAAAATGGACAGCACCTGGAGATTGGATTGAATGGGAAGTTGATGTGGAAGAAGCGGGAATGTATGAACTTAGTTTTAAAGCTAAACAGAATACAGCTCGTGGACTTTTCTCTACAAGAAGATTATATATTAATGGAGAAATTCCATTTATTGAAGCTAATAACTCTAATTTCAATTACAGTACAAATTGGCGATTAGTTACTTTAGGAAATAGTGAAGAAAAATATAAGTTTTATTTCCATGAAGGAATTAACACGATTAGATTAGAGTCAACATTAGGAGCATATGGTGGTCCGATTAACCAAGTTAAAAATGTTGTTAATGATTTAAATAATATGTATTTACAAATCATTTCTATAACTACAGTTAACCCAGACCCATACCAAGAATATCACCTATATGGAGATAATGCTCGTATTGTTGGTTTATTAGAGTGTTTTGAAGAAAATGCAATTAGATTAAGAGAAGTATCAGAACATATTACTCAGCTTTCAGGAGAAAAGGGAAGTTTAGTATCCGTACTAGATACAATGGCAATTCAGCTTGAATCATTTTTAGAAAAGCCAAGAACAATTCAAGAAAGATTAGGAACGTTTGTTCAAAACTTATCTTCACTTGGAACTTGGATTACAAGTATTCAAGAACAATCACTTACAGTTGAAGCATTGTATGTTTCAAGTAGTGATGCTGAACTACCAAAACCAAATGCTGACTGGTTTAGCGGAACATGGTTTGATATTAAAGCTTTCTTTATGACTTTCTTCTTTGATTATCAATCAATTGGCGTAACACATGCCGAAGGATTTGATAAAGAAATTGAAGTATGGTTCTTAACTAGTGCTGTTGCTGGTAGAGAGCAAGCTAATGCTTTAAAAACTTTATCTGACACAACATTTACTAACCAATACGGAATTAACGTTATTTTAAAGGTTGTAGATCCCGGAGTTTTATTACCGGCTACACTTGCTGGTACAGGCCCAGATGTAGCCTTAAACGTATATAACGGACTTCCTGTAAACTATGCTTTAAGAAATGCTTCTTATGATATTTCACAATTTGATGACTTTAAATATGAAGTTACCGAATATGGAGTTAGATTGTTGATCAATGGTGAATCTACTCCAAGATTTGCTGATAGTGCAATGACACCTTATGCTTTACAAAAAACAGCAGATGTGAATGATTTAGAGTTTTATGCTCTACCAATCACCCAATCTTTCTTAGTTACTTTCTATCGAAAAGATATTTTTGAAGAAAGAGGATGGACAGTACCTAAAACATGGGATGAAGTTACAAGTTTAGTAACTGAGTTACAAATTTCTAACTTACAATTCTATCTTCCATTAAGTGCTGTTGGTGCATCAGCAGCTGTAAACCAAGTGTTTGCTTCGATGTTATTCCAAAATGGTGGTAGTTTCTATACAGAAGATAAAACAGCAACAGCTTTAGATAGAGAAGAAGCATTGCAATCATTTGAAACTTGGGTTAAGTATTATACAGATTATTCTTTCCCAACAGCTGCAAGTTTCTTAAACAGATTTAGAACAGGTGAAACTCCAATTGGAGTTGTAGATTATACAAACTTTAACTACCTTGCTGTTTTCGCACCAGAGATTACTGGTAAATGGGGCTTTGCACCAATTCCAGGTGTGAAAGATTCTGAAACTGGAATCGTTAATAACAAAGGTGCTGCAAGTGGATCAGCAGGTATTATTATGAAACAAACAAAAGATCCTGAGTCAAGTTGGGAGTTCTTAAAGTGGGTTACATCCGCTCCAACACAATTATCTTATGCTCAGGAATTAGAGTCAATTTTAGGTTCGGCAGCTCGTCATAACACAGCGAATATGGATGCTTTCAAGAGTATGGCTTGGACAACAGAAGAAAAAGAAGTTTTACTTTCTCAATGGGTTAATACAGTTGGTATTCCAGAAGTAGCTGGTGGTTACTATACAGGAAGAAACGTCGAGAATGCTTTTAGAAAAACAATTAACGAAAAGAAGAATCCTCGAGAAATACTTCTAACTTATGTAAATACAATTAATGCCGAGTTGACAAAGAAAAGAAAAGAATTTGGTTTTATAACTAGAGAGGATATTGCATAGTATGGCTGATAAAGTTATGGTAGATAACCAAGCTATTAAGAAAAGAAGATCTTTTCGTGAGTGGAAAGAAGATACAGCCCGCCGTTTAGACATTTGGAGCAGAAAAAAACCAGCAAGAAGAAAATTCTGGTTAAATAAAACATTATATTTAATGATGATTCCTTATTTAGCACTATTTTTCTTATTTACAGTTTTACCTGTTTTAATGAGTTTCTTTTTAAGTTTTACATACTTTAACTTACTTGAAGCTCCTAAATTTATTGGTTGGTCTAACTACTTAACATTGTTACTTGATGATCCAATTTTCATTATAGCTGTTCAAAATACTTTAATTATCGCAATTATTACTGGGCCATTAGGATATTTAATTTCATTTATTCTAGCTTGGTTAATTAATGAACTTCCAGATAAATTAAGAGCATTTGTAACTTTAATTTTCTATGCTCCTTCAATTTCTGGAGGTGCGATTACGATTTGGAGTTTGATTTTCTCTAGTGATATTTATGGCTATGCCAATGCCTTCTTAATTAAATGGGGTTTTATTAGAGAACCAATTCTATGGCTTCAAACAGAAAAATACATCTTACCGATTGTAATTATCGTTCAGCTTTGGATGAGCTTAGGAGTTAACTTCTTAACTTTGATTGCCGGTTTAAAAGGTGTAGATAGATCACAATATGAGGCAGCAGCAGTTGATGGTGTTAAAAACCGTTGGCAAGAGTTATGGTATATTACCTTACCAAACATGAGACCACAGCTTTTATTTAGTGCTGTATTACAAATCTCATCATCACTTGGTGTAGGTGCTGTAACGACTACTTTAGCGGGTTTCCCTTCTATTAACTATGCTGGTCATACGATTGTAAACCACTTGCAAGACTATGGTGGACAAAGATTCGAGATGGGTTATGCTTCGGCAATTGCGACAATCCTTTTCGTTTCCGCAATCGTTTTAAATAAATTAATTAGAAAAATTATTGGAAAGGTGGGATCATAATGGCTCAAGCTAAAAAAGCTAAATTAACTGCAGCTGAAAAAGCACAGTTAAAAGAAGATAAAAAAGCTCTTCGTAATGCTAAACGTGCTAAAAGTATTGATTCTCGTCCTTTCGCTGAAATTAGTACGATAAAGGTACATCGTCGTAGTAAAAAGAAAAAGAGAATTAATAGATCAGTAGGAGGAGACTTAGTCTTATTCTTCTTCCTATGTGTAGCGGGGATTTTAAGTGCTTTACCTTTAATTTTGGTAATTAATAATGCTTTTAAACCACTAGATGAGTTATTTAAGTTCCCGCCAAACATTTTTGTAAGAAACCCTACTTTAGATAACTTTACAGATTTAAGCGTTGCCTTAGCAAACTCAACTGTTCCATTTGCTAGATACCTATTTAACACAGTTATGGTAACTATTTTGGGAACAGTAGGACACGTAGTTATTGCTTCAATGTGCGCTTACCCACTAGCAAAATATAAGATTCCTGGTGGAAATGTTATCTTTACGATTATCGTTTATTCGTTAATGTTCCCAGCAGCAGTAACATCGATTCCAAACTATATTATCTTTAACTGGCTTGGTTTAATCGATAATCCACTAGCTTTAATTTTGCCGATGATTGGTTCATCATTAGGATTATTCTTAATGAAACAGTTTATGTCACAAGTACCAACATCATATATTGAGTCGGCAAAGCTAGATGGAGCTGGAGACTTTAAGATTTTCTGGACAATTGTTATGCCTTTAGTAAAACCAGCTTGGATTACTTTAATTATTTTAGTTTTCCAAAGCTTATGGAATACTCAAGGTGCAATGTACATTTATAGAGAAGACTTCAAGATGGTAAGTTATGCCCTATCGCAAATAGCAACAGCTGGTGCTGCAAGATCGGGTACGTTAGCTGCGGTAAGTTTAATTATGATTACAGTACCGATTACGATGTTTATCATCTCCCAAAGTAGTATGATTGAAACAATGGCTACGAGTGGGTTAAAGGATTAAGTTTATGAAAAAAATATTTTATTTTCTTAGTGCTTTATTATTACTGGGGTCAACTGTACTTATTGTAGAAGCTAAAGGTGGATATACTTACGACCATGCGAAGAAAGCTATCCACTCAACTGTAGGTATGAGTGCAAGTAAAGATGGTATTTATACAATTACCTCAAATGCCTGGGAAGGAATACCAGCTGATCAATTCACTTCTCCAGAAGACTTGTTTATTTTTAAACACCCGGTTACAGGTGAAGAAACAATTTACATTATCGATTCAACATCTAACTATTTATATGTTTTTGATAGCACATTAAAACTAAAACAAGGTAGTGATGAATCAAGAAGAACAAGAAGATATCGCCTTAAAGGAGAAACTGTTGATCGTTTTTATGAAGGTGAAATTATTACTCGTTATGAAATTAGGCCAGATACAATTACTCAAGATGAATACGAAAAAGTAAAAACTGGTACTGATACAGGTAATAAACTATTTAGTAATACGACTGATGGTGTTGACTGGTTAACATTTACAGCACCACTACAAACACCGGTTGAAAGTAGGGCTGATAGTCAAAGATGGTATATTCAACCGAAAAATATTTCTGGTGTTTATCGTGCTTTAAGACCTTTAAGAGATGAAGGTGGTTTCATTATTGAAGGTGAATATCAAGACGTTTTATACATTTGCGATAAAGGTAACAATCAAATCTTACTATTAGATCCTGTTGATTACCATATTATCCAAGTTGTAAGCCAACCAACATCAATTGTTTTTGAAGGTAAGACATTCTCACCTTTAAAAATGGTTACTGACTCAACAGGAAGAATGTTTGTTATCTCTGAGTCTGTTTATGAAGGTATTATGCAAATGAGCTACTTTGGTGAGTTCATGAGTTATATCGGTGTAAACTATACAACTCTAACAGCTTGGGATAAGTTTTGGCGTAACTTTTCAACTGAAGAACAGCTTAAAAAACAATCAGCGATTGTAAATACTGAGTTTAGGAACTTAGCAATTGATGATTCAGGATTTATCTATACTGTATCAAGAGCAATCAAAGTATCTACTTATAGTGAAGATCCAAACAATATGATTAAGAAGATTAACCCTTCAGGAAAAGATACGTTAGTTAAAAATGGTTATCATATGCCAATAGGGGATATTGCCTTTTCTCTTGCTGGTAGTAGCGCTAGTGATGGAATTTCGATTTCATCTAGGTTTGCGGGGATCGCAATTAATGACTATGGTGTTTATACAGTAGTAGATGAGAAAAAAGGAAGACTGTTTACTTATGATGATGAAGGTAACTTACTTTACATCTCAGGTAATTCTGGTCCAGAGTTAAATAATATCAACAGCCCAACAGCTGTTCGTTATCAAGGTGAAGATATCTTAGTTTTAGATAAATACAATAAAGCTGTTATTCGTTTTGAGCCAACTGATATTGCTAGAATTATTAATAAAGCAGTTGAATATCAATATAATGGTCAATTAGCAGAAGCAGCTGAGGAATGGAAGAATGTAGTTTCGGAAAACCCTAATTACGAGCTTGCTTATATTGGTATTGGTAAATCATTACTAAATGAAAATCGATATCAAGATGCAATGGCTAACTTCCGTTTAGGATTTGAAACTAGTTATTATTCAAATGCTTATCAAAGATATCGTGACCGTGAAATTAAACTTAACTTTACGTCTTTTGCCGTTTTAGCAATCGGAGCAGCTTTAATTTTAGTTGCAAGAGGTAAAATTGCGGAGATTCCAAGAAAAGACATTAAGAGAATTGTAGGTGAGGATTAATGGAAAATAGAGAAGTTATGACAACTGAAGTTTCTAAGAAAGAAAAGTTTTTTAGTATTGTAAAACTTGTTATTTCTGAAATTGCTCAATTCTTTAAGTTTTTATGGAATGAAGGAATTAAGTTTCCTACTTATATTTTATTCCAACCTTTCAAAGGGTTTGATGAATTCAAAAGATATAAAAGAGCTAAAATGAGTTTAGCTATTACTTATATCGTTCTTTATATTTTATTAAGTATTATGGATTTCCATTACTCTGGTTTTATTGTAAATCAAAGAGATATTACAGAGTTAAATACATTAGCGGAGATTGCTTATGTTATCGTACCTTTAGCTGTTTTAGTTGTTGCTAACTGGTCAGTTACAACACTATTTGATGGTAAAGGAACAATGAAAGATATCTTTCTTCTAACAAGCTATGCTTTATTTCCGATGATTGTAGCAAAGTTTTTTGGAATTTTTGTAAGTAATATTATTGTAGAAAAGGAAGTAGGGCTTTATCATTTAATTATGGGTATTGGAACTTTTGGTAGTGTGTATTTCCTATTTGTAGGATGGATGGCTATTCATGAGTATGGGTTATTAAAATGTGTATTAATGGCAGTGTTTACGTTAGTAGCAGCTATTGTTATTCTTTTTGCTGTATTATTACTATTTGACCTATATCGTAAAATCTTTAGCTTTGCATACACAGTATATCGAGAGATAACCTTACGATATTTCTAGAAGGAGGAAAATGAGTTGAAAATTATTAGATTAAGACATATTGTTTTAGGTCTATTAGTTATAGCAATTGGTATCACTTTAGGTGTTTACTTTATTGGTGGCTTAAAGGCAACAACAATTAGCTATGATAATCAAAAATTTGATTCTGAAGAATTTTTACTTGATTTTTCTTATCTAGAACAATATGATCGTAAAATTACTTTTAAGAAGGGTTTTTCTGAAAGTGATGTTGAGCGTGTAGCAACAGCTTTAACTGATGCTGGTTACAAAGTTGAAAAAACAAATCATTATGGCGATACAGCAATTTATATAAACTTAAATGTGGGTGATAATGAAGAGCTTATTGCTAATGAAATGTATTTAGCTCAACTTGCCGTGGCGAGACTTTTTGAAACTGATGACTTTAGTCTAGAACTTTATGAAGATGATGAAGGCAAGCCAGGAGTTAACAACTTAAAAATTGTTGCTTTAACACAAAAAGGAAAAGATGTTTTTTCAGGAATTGTAGATGAATTAGAATCTTTGACTTTCTTCGACACATATGAAACGAGAATTATTTTAGTTCCAAAAGAAGGTGGAGAAGAAGGTGAAATGGAAGAACAAGAAGTTGTTGTTCCCAATAATACTAATGTTGATACGGAAAACTTCACAATTATTTTTGACTATCCAATTAAGTTAATTGAAACAAAGATGTCACAATTAGCGATTGTTCAAAAAGAGATTGAAGAACCCGATCAAGAAGTATTAGATAACATCACAAAAGAAACGAAAAAAGCAGTTAACATTTTAAACAATATGGTTGAGTCAGTAGTTTTAAATTCAGTAGTAGATGATATTGAATATAAATCTTCAATTTTTGAAACTGATCGAATTGTAGCTCAAAATGACAAGTTTACAATGTATATTAATGAAGAAACTACTTCAGTATCAATTGGTTTAAATGAAACAGGAACACCAAAGAAAGTTAGTGGTGTTCAAGTAAAAGATAAAAATGGTTTTGATGTATATGAATCATTTAATGTTTTATATCAATTAAGTGATTATGTAAATGAAAAAGGAGAATTAGTTAGTGGTGATGTCTTTAGACTTCGTTACTTTGGAAAAAGTGGAAAGGTTTCTGCTAACAATTTAGGTACTTATAGTAAGAGTGTAGCTTATATGGACTTAATTAAAGGTGTAGCTACAAGACATTATAAGATTAACTATGAAGGTGATAATAAAGTTCAAGTTTTATACGAAGTAGGAGATTTTACTAATGCTAACAACTTCTTCCCTAGATATATTGAAAGAGAAGTCTTTGAAGATATTGTTAGAGGAAACACTTGGATTACAAAAGTTGTATCAAATGAGGTTGACTCACATGGACATTATAATTTAATTTACCTTGAAAATGGACTTACTACTAGTGAAGAAGCCGCTAATTATATTGTAGAAAACAATTTAGGTACGGCAACACCAGTTTATAGTTCAGATGGTAAAAATACTTTCTTAGGTCACTGGACATTAAACAACTTAATTTGGACTGAAGAAGATTATGAAGACGGAACGATTACTGAAGATAAAATTGGAAAACCAAAAATGGTTTTAGGTGAAACTTGCAATGCACCAAATTCTCCAGTTCATGTTAATCCATTCTTAACAGCAGCCAATATTAAGTCAATTATGGATGGTCACTACGAACTTGTTTATAACGTTAAAACTAATGAAACAAATAAGAACTATATTCACTATACAGAAAATAGTTCAAAAACTTATGAAAATAAGGCTACATCAGAAGCTAGAAGAAATGAATTGTATACATTCTTATACGATATTAGTTCAACAAACTATATGAGAACTAGTACTTCAGTTTTAGATAAATATGATGATAGTAAAATTGTTTATTACGAAGGTAAACCAGTTATTCAAGGTGGTGTACCTTTAAGAGATGCCGATGGGAACTTTGTTTATGATGAATTAGGTAACCCTGTTCGTGCACAATTTAGTGAACCTTTCTTAGCTAAAGAAGGTGAAGAAAAAAGGAATATTGTAGAAGAGCAAAATAGAATTTATCAACAATCTGCAGCTTCTGCAAGTGCGATTTTCCAAGTTGGGGTTCAATATGAACTTACAATAAATGGCTTAAAGTTTGATATCTTACACGATTCAATTAAAGAAGGTTCAAGTGGGGATGATGGTTATTCTCATGAATTCAAGATTTCAAGTATTGAGATTTTACCTAACTTTAGTAAAAACTTTGATCATACATCTGAAGGTGAGATTATTATCCCTGATGGTAGTGGTGCTGTTATTAACTTTAACAGTGATAAGCAAGATCAGTTTGTTTCGGGCTATCAACCAAAGAGAGTTTATGGTTTTGATAAATCGCAAATCTTAAATACCGAACCTGCTGATGTACAAACGATAATGCTTCCAATGTATGCTTACTTAGACAAAACAGAAAATATAGGCGTGATTGCAATTATTGAAAAAGCTCCTAGTCACCACAGTATTGTAGCTGACTTTATGAGGACAAGAACAGCAGGCAGTTCCAACTATATTAACTGTGAAGTAAGTATGAGAGATTCAGAGTTTGTAAGTGTAGGAAGATCTTACTATGTTTCTTCATATCAAAAATGGTCGAAATCAAGGATTCCAACTGACCTTTCATATTACTTCCAGTTTATTGTTCCTGAAAAAATTGAAGATGGGGAAGTGAAATCAAATGCTAACTTTAACTATGTAGAGGTTGCAAAACAATATCGTCGATATTTAATTAATAAGTACGATTTACAAGAAATTGATACAACTGAATCAAATGTAGTTAATTTAAATTTCTTAGGTGCTTTTGAAAAGAAAGCAATGCAATTAGGTTTTGTTTACAACAAAGCAGAAAGCTTAACAACATTTGAAGAAGCACAAGAAGTTATTGAAACTTTAGAAGAAAAAGGAGTAGAAAACTTTAGTGTTAGTTATACAGCTTGGACTAAAGATGAGATGGAATCTAAAGCTAGAAAAGATATTAGAATTTCTAGCGTACTAGGTGGGTCAAAAGGATTCAAGAAGTTAAGCCAGTTTTTAGCAGAAAGAAATATTAATTTCTATCCAGAAGTAAATGTTTCTACAAACCAAGGATACGATTATCCATTTGGTAAGAGAAAGTACAATGCAAAGAGTGTAAGTAATACAGAAACTGTCTACTACCCTTATGTAGTACCAACTGGTCGTTTTGACCGCACACTTGCTCCAATCTATCACTTATCGCCTCGTTTTTATCAATCATACTTTAATAAATACTTGGCTAATTATGAGAAACTTAATACTTCTGGTATTTACTTATCGGACTTAGGTAACTTGAAAATTTCATCTTATGATAGCAAGAAAGAAATCTTTACTGTTGTAGGGCAAGATTATCAAGTAGCTACTTTAGATATTGCGAAAGATTCTGGTAAGAAAGTAATGCTTAAGAGCCCATTTGATTATGCATTTAAATATGCAAATATTATTGTTGATGCTCCATTAACGACAACTTTATATCCAGCAGTAGAGTATTCAATTCCTTTATATCAGTTAGCATTAAGTGGTTTAGTTGACTACACAACAACGACAGTTAACTATAATAGCGCCCAATCTTATCGTTGGTATTTACTTAAAGCATTAGAGACTGGTTCTAACTTAAACTTTGTTGTCTCTTATACTGATACAAATACATTATTAACAACTGATTATACAGAATACTTCAATACTTATTTCTTAAACTGGGAAAACAAAATTGTCGAGATGAATCAAAAAATTAATGAAGCTAAGATTCATCAAGGTAAGCTAGTAGGTCATAAGTATCTTACAGATAACGTAGTTCAATCTACGTATGCAAATGATTATGGTACAGTTTGTAAAGTTATCATCAACTATGCAAATAGCCCATATTTAGACAGCATAAGTGGAATTTCCATTGCTGCAAACGACTATATAATCTTGGAGGGAGAATAATTATGAATCAAAATCAAACTAAAAAAACCTTCAAAGAAAGATGGAATGACTATTTTGCTAGGAGAAGATATTATATTGCTTTAGAAGAACAAAAGAAGCAAGATAAAATTCAAGCTAAAAGAGAAAAGGAAATGCAAAAGCAACTTGAAAAAGATGCTAAAGCCCAAGCTAGAAGAGAAAAGGTTACGTGGTATAAAAAAACTAAATGGGCAATTCAAGATTTCTTTTATAAGTTAAATAACTCTAAAACAGTTGTTAAGATTAAAGATGCTTTAGCTTATATCCCAAGAAAGCTAACTAGAAACTTAACTTATAGAAAGAAAAAGTCTTTATGGGGATTTGTTTTTGTTATTCCGCTAATTATTGGTTTTGGATATTTCTTCTTAATTCCATTTATTACAACTGTTTTCTATAGTTTCTCTCATATTCAAACAATTGGTTTAAATCCAATTACAGGAGATAATATGGGAGTAATTACGGAAAATATTGGTTTTGATAACTATCAATTTGTTTGGAACCAACATTCAACATTTAGACAAACGCTATTAACATCTTTTGGTAATACGTTACTTGAAGTTCCATTAGTATTAATTTTTAGTTTAATTCTTGCAGTTGTTTTAAATACGAAATTTCCTGGCCGTAGTTTTGTAAGAGCAGTCTTCTTTATGCCGGTTATCTTTAACTCGCAAGCTGTAGAAGTTGCGATGACTACAGGTGCAGCTTTAACATCAGCTACTGAAGAGACGACAGGTGCTTTCTTCCAAGGTGGATTTGACTTTAGTATGTTCTTACTCGAAGCAGGAATTCCGGGAGGTATTGTAACCTTCTTAGGCAATGTTACGTCCTCAATTTATGATGTTATAACTTATTCAGGTGTACAGATTTTAATTTTCTTAAGTGCGATTCAATCAGTGCCTAAACACTTATATGAAGCAGCAAAAATGGAGGGGGCAACTCAATATGAAATTTTCTGGAAAATTACTTTTCCAATGGTTTCACCATTAATGCTTACGGCAGGTGTTTATACTGTTGTTGACTCCTTCTTAAGAAGTGACCTCTTAACAACATTAGAGGCTTATTCTGTAAATAAATTTGTTAGCTTAACAGATGGATTAGGTATGGTTACAGCTCATGGTATTCATGCAGCTATGAGTTGGTTATTCTGTTTATCATCAATTATATTAATTTCTTTAGTATTAATTGTTGTGTCAAGGATGGTGTTCTATTATGACGAATAAACAAAAACTTGTTGTACCTGAAGAATATTATACAAAGCCTGTTTTAACAAAGCATGAAAAGAAAACAAGAAGGAAAGTTTATGCGCAAAAAGTTGGTGGAACAGCGGGAAGAATTTTTAGAACATTAATCTTAATTGGATTATGTTTTGCAATTTTATTACCGATTTTCCAAAAGTTCTCTTATGCTTTTAGATCGCCTAACGACTTAACTAATCCGCAAGTTATTTGGATTCCATCAGAATTTAGTACAGTTAATATTGGCCTAGCGATGGACTTACTTGATTACTGGCCTACTCTAGCAAGAACAACACTTCTTTCTTTAGTAGTAATGGTGATCCAAGTTATGGCAACAGCAGTAGCAGGATATGCATTTTCGAAGTTAAAATTTAGAGGAAGTAATATTCTATTTTATATTATTCTATTTACATTAGTTGTTCCGAATGAAACATTACACGTTTCAAGATCTTTATTCTTAGTTAATACACCATTCTTTGGAATAAAGCTTATGGGAACAGTATTATCAATCTTGATTCTATCAGCGTTTGGTCAAGGTATTAGATCAGCAATCTTTATCTATATCTTTAGACAATTCTTTAAAAACATTCCAGTAGAACTTGAAGAGTCTGCACAAGTAGACGGAGCTGGTGTTATTAGAACATTCTGGAGTGTAATGTTACCGAACGCAAGAGGAGCGATTGTTGTTGTAGCATTGTTTGCTTTCGTATGGCAATGGAATGATTATTACTTTGCGAGATTGTTTAGTATCGTTCAATCTTATCCGGTACTAGCAGCTCGTTTAGGAGAAGGAACAGATCGTTTGTTTACGGTTATTAGTGGTTGGGTAGCTTTGGGTAAACCAATCTTTGATACCTTAACCGATGAATCGTTAGCGACCGATCCAATGTTCTATGGATTAATTGCGAATACTGCGGCACTATTGATGATGCTACCGTTGTTAATCGGTTATTTCTTCGTCCAAAAACAATTTGTAGAGGGAATTGAAAGAACCGGAATTACGGGTTAAAATAAAAGGTGCTATTTTGTAAATAGCACCTTATCTTTATTTATGGAGGGTATATGAAGCTAGAGGATTTGAGTCTAAAACAAAAAGTTGGGCAAATGTTGATGTTTAGTTTTCATGGGACAGAATATAATGAGCAACTAGATTTTTTACTAAATGACTTAAGTATAGGTGGAGTAATTTTATTTAAAAGAAATATTACTTCACTAAAACAAGTTAGCAAATTGAATAGCAAAATTTCTAAAGATAAGAAAGTACAACCATTTATTGCTTTAGATCAAGAAGGTGGGCCGGTTCAAAGAATTGAGGCAGGAATAACCCCACTTTTAGCTGCGATGGGTTTTGCAGCTTGTGGAAAGGATCCATATGAATTATATAAACAAGCAGGAAGAGATTTAAAACACTTAGGTTTTAGTATTAATTTTGCTCCAGTAGCAGATGTTAATAATAATCCGTATAATCCTGTGATTAATTCAAGGAGTTATTCTGATAACCCTAAAGAAGTTGCTAAGTTTGTTTTAAGGGCAAGTCAAGGATTTATGGATGCTAAGTTAATTGCAACTGTAAAACATTTCCCTGGCCATGGTGATACGAGTGTTGATAGTCATTTGGGACTACCTATCGTTAGTAAGTCTTTAGAAGAAATTGAAAAGATTGAATTATACCCATTTAAAAAAGCTATTGAAAATAAAGCTAATGGGATAATGATGTCACATATTGTTTATAAGTGTTTAGATGAAAAAAATCCTGCTAGCTTGTCATATAATATTATTACTAAACTTCTTAAAGAAAAGTTAGGATTTAAAGGATTAGTTGTTACTGATTCACTAACGATGAAAGCTATTTGGGATAATTATAGTATTAAAGAGATTGTGAAGAAGGGAGTCTTAGCTGGAAATGATATTTTATGTTTCTGTGGTAAGGCTGATTTAGAAGAGCAACAAGAAATCTATCATACTTTTGTTAGTTTAGTTGAAGAAGGAGAAATCCCAATTGCTAGAGTTGATGAAGCAGTAGAGAAGATTTTAAAATATAAGGAATTTTATTTAGAAGAAGCAATTGATTTTGAGAATAATTTAAGTATTATTGCAAAAGAAGAAAAATCTAAATTAGCAGAAAAGTTTGCTTTAGAAGCAATCACTTTAGTAAAAGATCAAAAACTAATTCCTTTAAAAAGGAAAGAAAAGATTTTATCAATCTTTCCGGAAATTAAACTATTTAGTTTAGTAGATAATAAAGAAAATGATTATTTTACTTTACAAAATTTCTTAAGTTGTAAGGAAATTGTGATTAATGATAAGTTTATTCCTAATGAGTTACTTGAAAAAGAAGTAAGATTAGCTGATAAAATCATCTTTTGCACATACAACATTACAAAAGACGATTATCAAACTAAAGTTTGGGAAAAGTTGAATCCAGCTAAAACAATTGTAGTTAGTATGAGATCACCTTATGATATCTTACATTTAAGGAATGTAAAGAATTATATTTGTTTATATGAAGCAACTTTACTTTCTTTGAAAAGTTTAGTAGAATTATTATATAGTGGTAAGTTTAAAGGATGCTTACCAATTAAATTAGAAGGAGGAAATATGAAAATTATTAGAGTTAAAGACTACGATGAGATGAGTAAGAAAGCAGCTGAAATTATTGCTGATGTAGTTAAGAAAAATCCTAAAGCTAATTTAGGTTTAGCTACAGGTTCAAGTCCGCTTGGTACTTATAAAAATTTAATTAAAATGTACAAAGCTGGAGAGATTTCTTTTAAAGATGTTAAAAGCTTTAATCTAGATGAATATTGTCAACTAGATAAAAATCATGAACAAAGTTATTATTCTTATATGAATACTAATTTCTTTAAAGACATCGATATTAAGAAAGCAAATACGCATTTACCATCATCTGAGGGAGATGACTTAGAAGCTAACTGTAAAAAATACAATGAATTATTAAAGAAAAATCCAGTTGATTTACAGTTGTTAGGAATTGGTGGTAATGGCCATATCGGTTTTAATGAACCAGGAACTAGCTTTTCTCAAGAAACATTTGTAGTTAAGTTAGCTGAAAAAACAAGAGAAGATAATAAGAGATTCTTTGCATCAATTGATGAAGTTCCTAAGTATGCAATTACAATGGGAATTAAAAATATTATGGATGCTAAAGCAATTTTAATGGTAATTAGTGGCAAAGGTAAACAAGATGCTGTTAATAAATTATTATCTAAAAAAGTATCAGAAGATTTTCCAGCAAGCATTTTACACAAACATCCAAATGTTACTGTAATTATTGATGATGCTGCTTATGGAGATAATAAATGATTAAATATAAAAACTTTAAAGAGTTTAAAGATTATCATTTAATTCAAGAATTATGGAATGATGATTTACATGGAATGTATCCTGTATCTGATTTTATCTTTAAACAAAATGTTACTGAAAATAAATATGTTTTAAAAGAATATTCTTATGTAGCATTAGATGAAGATAAAGTTGTAGGGTTTATTATAGCAAAAGAGTTTATGGATGATATGGTAAAAGCTTATCATGATATCGGCTTTATTAGTTTGTTCTATGTTAAGAGAACACATCGCAAGCAAAAGATTGCCACAACGCTTTTTGAAAAGGTAGAAGCTGGTTTTAAAAAACTAGGGAAAAAGAGATTTTGGATTGGAAAAGATATTAACAATTTCTTTCCTGGAGTACCAGTTGATTTTAATCACCTAACAACTGTCTTTTTAGAAAAGATTGGTTATACTAATTTAGGACCAACTCATGATATGGTATGTTACAACTATCAAAAAGATTTAATTGAAAACTTTGAGAATATGGAAAGTTATCAGTATCGCTATTTTGAGAAGAAAGATTATCAAGCTACAAAAGCCTTTTTTGAAAAGTGTTTTCCGGGAAGATGGGAGTTTGAATTCCAAGATTATTATGAAAAAGGAATCTTTGGTAAGGATTATATTATTTGTTTAGATAAAGACCAAGTTGTTGGTTTTGTAAGACTAAGTGATACAAAAGTGCCAATTTTCCCTTATCATATTACTTGGTATCAAAAGTTTAATAACTTAGGTGGCCTTGGACCATTAGGTGTTGATAAAGATCATAGAAGACAAAAAATTGGTAGCAATCTTTTAAAAATTGCAATTAAAGACTTACATGAACGTGGTTGTAGTGAGCTTTTAATTGATTGGACAGGACTTTTAGATGTTTATAATCGTTTAGGGTTTGAGGTTTGGAAGAGTTATACGAACTACGAGAAAAAGGTTTAAAAACAGATATCGTTTTCAAAAAACTCTTGATATTTTAGGTATTATTTAGTATAATAAATATGAGGTCTTAGGACTTAAAGCAAATCAAACAAGGAGGAAAAATCATGAAAAAATGGTTATCATTGCTTTTAGTGTTTGGTTTGAGTTTACTACTATTTGGATGTAGCTGTAATGGCGACGAAGTTGTGAAAGTTACATCAGTAGAACTAGAATCAAGCGCAGAAGAATTACAAGTAGGACAAACTTATCAAATTAATCCTACTGTAAAGCCCGACAATGCCACTGATAAAAAAGTGACTTACGACAGTGATAATAAAGCAGTTGCTACTGTTAGTGCAAGTGGTTTAGTATCAGCAGTTGCTGAAGGAACAGCTGTTATTACCGCTAAAGCAGGAGAAAAACAGGCAGCATTAACTATCACTGTAGTACCAAAGCCAGATGTGGAAGTAGTTTTATCAATTCACGTTCTAAAAGATGCAGCAACAGTTGTTATTGGAAACACATATTCATTGGGAGCACAAGTTAAAGATCAAAACGGTGCTGTCCAACAAGCTACATTAGCATATACATCAAATAATGATGATATCGCTACAGTAGACAATAGTGGTGTCGTAACAGCTCACGCAGAAGGAACAGCAGTAATTACAATTACATCTGGAGATCTTACTAAAACTGTTACAATTACAGTTACAGCAGCAGAATTAGGTGAACGTGCAATTGCAGGCGTTCCTGAAGTAATTCCAGAAGAAAATGCATACATCTTTATTGGTAGAGAATTTACAGTAAGTGTAGCAAATTTAAGAGAAGGTGAAAAAGTTTCTTGGAAGACTCAAGATACTGAAGTTATCTCATTAACAGCAAGTGAAGATGATGAAACTGCTAATGTAGAAGCGTTAACAGCAGGTATTGCAACAATTATTGCTGTTGTATCGGATGCAAGTGGTGTTCAAGTTGCGGACTTAAGCGTAACATTTGAAGTTAAAGATGAGTCAGTATTACCATTATTTATTTCTGAACCAGGATACTCAGTTAAGAGGGAAGAAATTGCTGTTGACTATTCAGGAAGTTACAAAACTAATAAAGTAGATCCAGAAACTAAAGATGTAATCTATAAAGTTGAAGATATTACAGATCCTGAAAACCCAGTTCTTCTTGGACAAAACTATGAAGCAAACGAAGAAACTATTCCAGAAGCAGATATTGCTGAAGTATTAACTTTCGTTCCTGCTGTTGATGGAACAAGCAAAACTGGTGTAAATAGAGGAAGATTAAAAATCAATGTGTTAAAGCAAGGAAGATTAAGAATTACTGCTACAGTTGGTGAAGAATCAGATTCATTTGAATTAACATTGATCGAAAGACCAATGCCAACTGAATTAACAATTAATGCACCAAATGATGATCCAAGAATTGAAGTTGGTGGAGCTCTTAAGTTATCTGCTTCAAGTAAACCTGCTTTCTCATTTAGTGCTGTTACTTGGTCATCAGCTAGTCCATTATTAACAGTTCGTGATGATGGCACTGTTATTTGTAACGCAATTGCTGAAGATGTAGGAACAGTTGTAACTATTACTGCTACATCTACATATGTTGAAGGTTTAACAGCAACAATTGATATTACAATCAAAGAAAAAGAAGAAATTGTTATCATAACACCTGAACCAACAAGTGTTACTATTAATGGTTTTCCAAATGTTTATGTTGGAGAATCTTATCAATTTACAGCAGATGTTGGCCCAGCTGGTGCTGATCAAGTTGTTCATTGGTCATCACAAAATGATAGTTATGCAACTGTTGATGAAAATGGTTTAGTAACTGTTCATGAAGCAGGTATTGGTAAAACATTCTATATCATTGCTCGTGCACCAAGTATTAAAAATCCAGGAACATATGCAATTACTCAAAGATATCAAATTAAAGCTGAGAAGAAACCAGTGCCAGAAGCACCAATTAACTTAAATGGATACAATATTACAATTATGAACGCTGGTCATGCATTGTTTGACCAAGATCCGTTCTTAGAACAATATGCTGGTGCTGATAAGACAGCTAAACAAGCAGCATGGCGTGAAGTTGAAGCAGCTTATAACTGTACAATTAGCGTAGAAGCTTATCCAGATGAAGCTCCTTGGGGACCAGCGAGAGTTCAATGGATTAATAATAATGCGAACAATACAAAAGGTGGTGCCGACTACTATATCATAACTACGACATGGTTAAATCAATTCTCTGCAAGTAAGGCTCTATATCCAGTACAAGATTTATATCTTCGCTATGGCGAAAATAGTATGGGCCCTGCAGATAGAGAAGCTGCTACATATAAAGGAGACTTATTCGCTATGAGTCCTTCTAATTATGGAGCTAACTATATCGACCGTGGTTTATTCTACAACGTTAACTTACTTGAAGAAGTAGGAGTAGAAAACCCTGCCCAAATGTTTATGAGTGATCGTTGGCATTATAGCGATTTTGAACAATGGGTATTAGATGCTCAAGTTGCAATCGGTCAAAAGAGTACTGAAGATGAAAAATACTATGCTATTGCTGGTAGACCATTCTTTTACTGGGCAGGTATGATTAATGCTACAGGTATTAAGATGGTAGACACTGCAAGTGCATCACTTAACCTTGATGGACCTATTCAAAGAACTATTGTTAACTTACTTAAGAAAATCTATATGAACCATCAAGCATGGGACACAGTTCCAGGATATGATGGTCAAACTGAAGCATTCAGAACACAAAAAGCAATTATGGACGGCGGAGAAATGTGGTTTACAAAAACTGACAACCGTTGGGGAGAAGATATGTGGTCACCTGGAGATCCAACTGGTACAAGATATGGATACGTTCCATTCCCTTATCCAGACAGTATGAGTAATGAACAAACTAAGGTTATTAGTAAAGGTGGTTCAATTTATTCAATGGTTAATCATATGACACATAAGCATGAACTTAATGGCTTAACAGATGATGAATTAGCATACAAAGGTATTTACCGTGCTCTAAATGATATGTTTAGATTAACAGAAACAAAACAAAAAGAAGCTGGATTATTAGTTGGAGAAACTGAAAAAGACGTAAGACGTCAAAACGCAAGTGTTAGACTAGATGATCCATATTCAATTGAATGTGTTCTATTCTATGACAAACGTAAAGTAATGTATGACCCATATGAAGAAGTAATCGGAATTTGGGGTGATCCATCAGCTGCAAGACCAGCAGAAGAAGCTATCCGTCAAGGAGCAGACTATTCAGCTGTTGTAGCAGAATGTCTACCTGCAATGGAACAAAAGGTTATCGCTCAATTCGGTTAGAATTAAAAATATAAAACCAAACCACACAAGTTAAACTTGTGTGGTTTTTTTATTTGCTTATATTGTTATTTTGCTATAAATATGATATAATATGATATGTTTAAGGAGTAAATTATGGATGTAGAAAAGTATGCCAATAGTAAAGTATTTACCTTTTTTGAATGGACATATCGCTTAATTGTAATCAATTTAATGAATCTTTTGCTTACTGCTTTATTCAGCATTGTTTTCTGGTTGTTGTTTATTTCTTTTGAAAAAGTTGTTCATTTTTACCTAGCGATTCTGTTTACACTTTTGGGCTTTATTAATACTTCACTTGCAAGCTTTAAAACGATTAAAGATTTAAGCGGGTACCGAAGAAGCGGTTTATATAAAACTTACTTTTCTAATCTTTGGTATTGTTTTAAAGAGGTGTGGCTAATAGAATTGCTTATTTTAATAGTATATGCATTTTTATTAGGATCATTAATTATTTATAGTCTCATTTTAAATCATCAAGATTTTGTTTATGATTTTGTGGGGATAGTTTATACTGTAGGTTATTGGCTAGATTGGATATTACTCTTTTTCTTAACACAAGCTGTCATAGCATTTTGGCCAGTTTATAGTTATTTTCAAATGTCGAAGTGGAATTATATTAAAGCAAGTTTTTATATGCTGTTTAAGCTATTCTTCCCAACATTAATTACAGGAATATTCTTTTTCTTGTTGCCACTATTAACATTTACTTTAGGGATGATAAGTTCTAGTTGGGCATTATTGTTTATTTCCATTTTTAGTTTATTTGGAATTACTTTGCCACAGTTTTTATATTTTAAGATGACAAAAGGTAAGTATGTTTACCTAACAAAAAATCCTGATGATTTTCAGGATTTCGATAAATACGAATTAGAAAAGGAAAAGGAAGAAGAACGAAATTAAAATTAGGAATTGATCGTATTGTTAACATTTAGCTTTATTTGAAGGAAATGTAATCAAACATTCATTAAGAGATAAAATAGTTAGCCATGAAGAAAAGGCTAGCTATCAAGATAAACCAAAACATATAAACATCAAACCAAAAGTAAGAAGTTATTAGAGGTGGAATTATGAAAAAAGCGTTGAAATTTATTTTAGTTTTTTCCTTTTTGTAACCTTAGTTGGTTGTAAGAAGGAAGAGGCATTTAAAGCTGTAGAGAACTTAATTAATGATATTGGTGAAGTTACTCTAGAAGATGAAGCATTAATTGAAGAGATTGAAGAAAAATTTAATGCTTTAAGTGAAGAAGATCAAGAGAAAGTTGCAAACTTTGCTGTTTTAGTAGAAGCCAAAGTTAAACTTAATAGTTTGAAATTCTTAGGTGAATTAAATATTAACTATGATAGTGCATCTTTAGCTACTTTAAATCAGTTAAAAGGGAAAATCAATAATTTAAGTAAAGATGTGGCTAGTAAAATTCCTAATGGAATTAATGAAGCAAAAGATACAATTGATAAGCACATTAAAAATTTAGAATTTGAAGCTGCAGTATTAGCATTAAATGATGAAGCAAATAAAGAAGCATTAGCAGCACTAGATCTTATTTACGAAACTATTTCTGAAGAGTTTAAAGATAAACTTAAAGCAGATATTAAACAAACATATCTTACACTATCTGCACAAGCTAAGGAACAAGGAGGAGAAAGAATGAAATTAAAATTAGGAATTGATCGTATCGATGAACATTTAGATTTATTTAAAGGAAAGAGAGTAGGTTTAATTACTAACCCTACTGGTATTAATTCAAAATATCAATCTACAATTGATGTTTTAAATGAGAAAACAAATTTAGTAGCTTTATTTAGTCCTGAGCATGGGGTAAGAGGAAACCTACAAGCTGGGATTAATTTAGGGACTTATGTAGATGAGGAAACTGGTATTACAGTTTATTCGTTATATGGAGATACAAGAAAACCATCAAAAGAAATGTTAGATGAGATTGATGTTTTATGTATTGATATTCAAGATGTTGGGGCTAGATTTTATACTTATGTTTATACGATGGCTTATTCAATGATGGCGTGTAAAGAAGAAGGAAAGAAATTTGTAGTGTTTGATCGCCCAAATCCAATTAATGCATCAGATTATGAAGGTAATATTTTAGATATCAATTATCGTTCTTTTATTGGCTACTACCCAACAATCCAACGACATGGAATGACGATCGGAGAGCTTGCTTATCTATTTAATGAAGAGTTTGGAATTGGCTGTGATTTAGAAGTTATTAAGATGGATAATTATGACCGCACTAAATATTTAGATGAATATGATATTCTTTATGTTTATCCATCTCCTAACTTACCAACAGTTAATAGTTGTATTTTATATCCTGGAACTTGTATTTTTGAAGGAACTAACTTGAGTGAAGGAAGAGGTACTGCAACTCCATTTGAGTTAATTGGGGCACCTTATATAAACTCAAAAGAATTAGCCGATAAATTAAACGGGATGAATATTGAAGGAGTTTATTTTAGACCGCAATACTTTACGCCGATTTATTCAAAAAATAAAGATCAATTATGTGGTGGTGTGTACATTCACGTTTTAGATCGTAAGAAATTGAAGTCAGTATCATTAGGATTTATTTTGCTTGATACAATTAGAAACTTGTATCCAAATGACTTTAAAGTTAACCCACCATATAGTGAAGGTGGAAGAACGATGCTAGACTTAAATACAGGGACAGATAAGATATCTAAATATTTACTTACTTTAGAAGAGCAACTTGCTTGGATTAAAGAAGATACTAAAAAGTTTGGTGAGATTAGAAGTAAATATTTAATTTATTAAGGAGAAAATTAATGAAAAAATTACATGAATTAACTTTAGAAGAAAAAATTGGCCAGTT
>DUOW01000019.1 GCA_012838635.1 Acholeplasma sp. | reverse complement strand
ATATTCAGCTGCTGTAATTGCCATTCTTGGAGTAGCAATTCTTTCAATAGCTGGGTCATTAGCTAAGTTCATAAATAATACTGTTCTAGATAGGGCTCCAGATTTTCTAAATTCTTCAATAAATTCATTTGACTCTTCAAATGTAATTCCAATAGCGGCAAAAACTACCGCAAACTTTTCATCTTTACCTAATACAGTTGCTTGACGAGCAATTTGACTTGCTAGTTTCGCATGAGGTAATCCTGATCCGGAAAATATCGGTAGTTTTTGACCTCTAACTAAAGTATTAAGTCCATCAATAGCCGAAACACCAGTTTGAATAAATTCAGCTGGGTAGTCTCTACCCACTGGGTTTATTGGGGTTCCGTTAATATCAAGTGATTTGTCAGGAATAATTTTTGAGCCACCATCTATTGGGTTACCCATTCCATCAAAAACTCTACCTAAAATATCTGGTGATAAATCTAGTTCAATTCCTTTTCCTAAAAACACTGCTTTAGCATCATCGATTTTAAGTCCTTGTGATGATTGGAATAACTGAACTAATGCCATCTCATCAGATACTTCTAATACTTTTCCTAGTCTAGTTTTTCCATTTTTTAATCTAATTTCAACTAGTTCATCATATTTAATGTCTTTAACTTTTTCAACTAACATTAAAGGACCAACGACTTCTTTAATTGTTTTATATTCTTTTACTGCCATATTAGTCCTCCTTTATTAATTTTGAAAACTCAACTAAGATATCATCTTTAATTTGAGCGAATTCTTCTTCAATTAAGTCTTCTTCGATATATTTTGCCCTACTAATTTTATGTAAGGCTTCCATTTTTTCTAAATCACTATATCTAACACCTTCATCTAATGCTTTTCTTGCTTGTTCATACCATGAAAGAATTAAGTTTAACATTAAGTATTGTTTTTCTACTGATGTGTATGTATCAACTTCATCGAAAGCATTTTGATGTAAGTAATCTTCTCTAATCATTTGGCTTACTCTTAATTTTAGTCTGTCTCTTGGTCCTAATGAGTCCATACCAACAAATCTTACAATTTCTTGAAGAGCTGCTTCATCATGTAGTAACCTATTAGTTAATTCAACTTGAGATTGCCAACTTGGATTAACTGATTTGTTAAATGAATCAAATAATACCGGTTGGTAAAGCGAATAAGAGTCTAACCAATCAATTGCTGGGAAGTGTCTAGCGTATGCTAGAGATGATGATAATCCCCAGAACACTTTAACTATTCTTAAAGTCGCTTGTGAGACTGGTTCAGATGTGTCACCACCTGGAGGTGATACAGCACCAATGGCTGTAACTGAACCAACACGTTTTTCATTCCCAATTGATTGAACTAATCCAGCTCTTTCATAGAAACTAGCAATTCTTGTTGCTAGATATGCCGGATATCCTTCTTCACCTGGCATCTCTTCTAATCTTGAACTCATCTCTCTTAAAGCTTCAGCCCATCTAGAAGTAGAGTCAGCCATAATCGCTACTTTATACCCCATATCTCTAAAGTATTCTGCAATGGTAATACCTGTATAAATACTTGCTTCACGTGCCGCAACCGGCATGTTTGATGTATTAGCAATTAATACTGTTCTCTTCATTAATGATGCTCCTGTTTTAGGGTCCTTTAAGTTAGGAAACTCCATTAAAACATCCGTCATCTCATTCCCTCGTTCACCACAACCAACATATACAATAATATCTGCTTCAGCCCATTTTGCAAGTTGGTGTTGAACTACCGTTTTACCAGAACCGAATGGTCCAGGAATTGCGGCAATACCACCTGAGGCAATAGGGAAAAGAGTGTCAATTACTCTTTGACCTGTTACCATTGGTTCAGTTGGTGCAAGTTTTCTACCGTATGGTCTCGGAGTTCTAACTGGCCAGTATTGAACTAAGGTTTGTTCATGTTTACCATCTTTAGTTTCAATAACACAAACTACATGATCAACATTAACACCTTTATGATCTTTAATTTCTTTAATCACCCCACTAATATGAGGTGGAACCATAATTTTGTGTTCTACAACTTCAGTTTCATTAACAACACCTAAGACATCTCCGCCTTTAACTTCGTCGCCTTTTTGTTTTAATGCTTTAAAATCCCAAAGTTTTTTTCTTGATAAACTAGGTATTTCTACTCCTAGCGGAATATTAGCACCATAGCTTTCATAAATAATATCAAGTGGTCTTTGAATTCCATCAAAGATTCCTTCTATTAATCCAGGTCCAAGTTCAACCGAAAGTGGTTCATTGGTAAAATAGACCGGTTCTCCTGGTCCAATACCTGCTGTTTCTTCATATACTTGAATTGAGGCAATATCATCACGAAGTTCAATAATTTCCCCAATTAAATGTTTATCACTAACTTTAACTACGTCATAAAGTTGGCAAGATGCCATCCCTTTAGCTAAAATTAGTGGCCCTGAGACTTTTGTAATAGTTCCTTTTTCCATATCTTAGTCCTCCTTGAAAATATCAATGCCAATGGCAGTTTTTACGTTTTCTCTTACTTTTTCAGTTCCGACACCGCTTGCTTTATGATCAATAGGCACCATTAAAAATATCGGATAAGGACTATCCTTATATTTTTCCTGCATCGGTTTAATCACTGATTCTAAATTTTCAGATACTATAAATATTTCAATATTTTTACTAACTAATTCTTTAATTTTATTGTTAACTTCTTCTGGTTTTAAAACAAAACTAGTTATGCCAATAGAATTAAATAGTAAAACATTTCCATTAGTACCAATAGCAACAATTTTCTCTTCCATAATATCAATTAAATCTTATAAAAGATTTCCTTTATTTTTCTAATTTGTAGTTTAAACATCTCTAAATAATATAAAACTGGGCCTAAAGTATCTTCTAATAAATCTAGTTCTTTAATTTGTTCTAAAAATAAATTATCTAAAACTTGATTTACTTTAGTTAAGTCATAATCATTAAAATAATTAATAAAAGCTTTATCATCTTTATTATAAAAATAATTAGATAATCTCATTGCTACCGTATTATTTGGTAATAAAGATAACTCAACAAATTCTTTTACTTTGATATTTCCTAAGTCAATTAAATTAGTTTTTAAAAATGATACGTCTAATCCTAATTTATTAACTCTTACGAATGTTTTAATATTAGTAAGTGTAATTTTATAATTAAAATATTTTTTTAATGACTCATCTTTATTTTTAAATTGATTATAATAAGTTTTATATAAATGTGATGCGATTAATGATGATAATAAATTAGCATCATTTTCGCATTCTAATTTATTTAGATAATCAAAAAATTCTTTTTGGTTATCATCTAGTAATTCATAGTCTTCTAAAATGATTGCTCTTTTTAAAAAATCATATGAATATGTAGCATCTTTAATAAAATAGTTTTTACTATCTACATTAAAATACTTTTCTTTGTAAAGTAAGATTATATTAGTTAAATCGTATTCTAAATTGATTAAAAATAAATAATCATCTAATTTAGCAATCTTAAAATCACTAATTAATTTTTCTTTTTCGAAAACTGATATGTTTTCAATATTATTATCTTTTACGAGTGGACCTATTAATTTATTATTTAGATGAATAAAAAAACTATTCTGGTCAAGTGATGATAGTTCAATATAGTCATGTGGTTGTAATAAAGTTGTTGATTTGGCTTTAAAATAGCCGTTAGCAAATTGTAAGTCCATTACTCTTCAAATAAATGTTTAATTAGGTCTCTTTGTAACTCTTCTTTCTTTAAATTTACTAAATCAGTAAAGTTAAAGTTTAAATCATAAATTGAACCAATAACGATAAATCCGTTTTCTATATTAGCTGGATCTTTACTTAATTCTAGGTTATATTTATTACCTAGTTTTTTATTAAGTAAATCTAAATCTTTTTTATTAGATGATAATGCATTTAGATATTTATTATAATCTTTTTTAGATACTTCGATTTTGGCATTTTTATCAACTTCTTCATTTGATAATAAAGAAGCTACTAAATTAAGTAGTTTAGTGCCTTCTAGATTATTATAGTGTTCTAAAACTTTACTAAATACTTCTTCGACAACTTGTTCATAAATCTTTCCTTTAGTTTGTCTACGTTCTAAGTTAGAGTTATGTTCTTGTTGAGTTTTAATTTGAGACGCTTTAAAATTAGCTTCTTTAACGATTCTTTCTGCTTCTAAATTAGCTTTTGAAATAATCTCTTTATAAGTATTTTCACAAAGTTCTAAAGTATCTATTTTAATTTGAGCTAACTCTTCATTACCTAATTCTTCGATTTTTTCATAAATTGTTTTTTCAGTCACAATATCACATTCTTTACTTATATTTTTTATTAAATAGCTACTCCAACCCAAATTAAAATAGCTACAAGTAATCCTAAAATAGCGTATGTTTCAACTAGAGCTGTCATTGTCATACCACGTGCTGACATTTCAGGGCGTTTAGCTGTCATTAAAATTGATGAAGCTGCAGTTTTACCTTGGTAAATTGCACTTGTTAATCCAACTACACCAATAATTGCACCTGATAGTAATAATAACCATCCGTTAACTACTGAAACATCTAAAGCTCCTCCACCTAGTAATCCAACTTTAACTAAAATTAAAATTCCTACTAAGAATCCGTAAATACCTTGTGTACCAGGTAAGGCTTGTAATACTAAAACTCTACCGAATAATTCAGGTTTTTCACTTAATACTCCTGTACCTGCTCTACCAGCAACAGCAACACCGATTGCTGAACCTGTACCCGCTAAGATGATAGCTAGAGCTGCTCCAATAACTGCTAATGTAATTCCTGTCATAATTATATCCTCCTATTAATCATTATTAATAACTTCATTAACATTTTCTAATTTTAAACTAAATGGTTCAAATAGATAACCATTTCCTTCGTAAAATTTTCCAAAAAATTCAATATATTGTAATCTTGAGTCATGAACATAAGCGCTTAATAACCCCATTGCGAAGTTAAATATATGTCCAACAATAAAGATTACAACCGCAAATATCAAACCAAATCCTCCAAACGCTCGTCCAACCATTAAACCTAGTAGGTTCATCGCGTAGCCAATAACTGCAGTTGATAAAGATAAGGCTAAGATTCTTGAATAACTTAATATATCTGATAGATAGTTTACAATGCCGTATAACCCGCCTAAAGCTGCGGTAACTTTCTTAATTGGATTTTTTTGATCTCTTCCGGCTAGTAAAATAATCATTAATAAACCAAGTCCTAAGAAACCATATCCAATATATCCTAGTATTTTAGTAGTCTCACTTGGAGCAAACTTTCCTGGGAAGAACATATTAAGTAGTGATTGCCCAAAGGCAAACACTAATCCAAGTAAAACAAATATCCAACTTAATCCATCAGCAAGCCCAGTTAATGGATCTTTTAATCTAAATGACTGAATCGTCTTTAAGATTTGTCCAGATATAATATGTAAGACTCCAAGACCTAATGAAAATACTAGTAGTTCAAGTGGGCGTTCCATTATATTAGTAATTTGAACTTGTGGAAGTCCCATTGCAGCAAAGATTGGAACACCGAAGAATGAATCAAATAATACCCCTGCTACAATTGAAGTAATTCCTGATAAGGTAAATACTGTCATTAATTTTTTCATTTGTCCTTTTGGACGTTTTAATTTTAAAAATAAAAATCCACCAATTAATAAAATTAAACCATATCCAATATCTCCCATAGCTATACCAAAGATTAACCAAAACCAAATACTCATTACTGGATTTGGGTCAATATCTTTATGACTTGGAATAGAGAACATGTTAGTAATTGTTTCAAATGGAGCGACAAACTTATTATTTTTCATCGCTGTTGGTGGCACTTCATCTTCTCTTGGTTTTGTAAAATCTATTTCATAATCTAAATTAGATTTTTTTAATACTTTTTCTAGCTTATCTTTTTGATCTTCTCTAGTCCAACCAGTGATAAATAAAGTTTTTTCAGTTTCATTAAATTGAACTAATTTCGCTTCTTTTTCACTTAATAGTTGGTCAGCTAAGATTCTTAATTCTAATGCACTATTTGATAGTTCTTCTAATTCTTTATTTAAATTTTCAATTTCCACTAAATTATTTGAAACAGTAGTTTCTAGTTTTAATACATATTCATTAAATGGTAAATCATCAAGTGGAAGTTCAACTACTTCAAATCCTAAACCTCTAGTATTTTCTAAAGTGTTAGAAACATTTTGATTTAGAGTTACATAACATAGTGCTAATCCTAATTCTGATGTCCCATAAAATTCATATGGAATGTTATTTTCATCTAAATATTCAACCAACTTCGGTTGATTTTTTGGTGTAACATATCCGTATTTAAATGTAGTATATTTAGCTTTTTTAACGTCCATCGTTGAATGAGCTAAATGTTTAAAGGCATCATATAGTTTAACTTCTTCTTTTAAAGATTTATTTTGATGGTCTAGGCTTTCTAGTTTTTGAGTGATTTCTTCTACTTTTGTTAAAAGATCAATACGACTTGTTTTATCCATAGTAAAAGTATCATAAGACACCTCTTGATAGCCAAATGCTTTAGATTTTCCATTATGATCTTTTAAATGTTTAATTGCGTTTTGAACTCTTAGATATAAATTGTCTTCGTATTGAGTGTCAACTTTTAAATTTTCTTCTTCCTTATCAATCATAATAAGACCATGTTTTTGAAGTACTCTTAATACTTCAGCTCGGTCTTTTTTCAAAATGACAAGTGATGTTTTTAATACAGGAACAATCATTTAGATTCAATCCTTTCTAAAACAAAGTTAAAACCACTCTCAATTTTATCTTTATTCTCTTTTTTGAAGTTAATCATGATATCTTCAAGTTCTTTTTTAGTTTTTAAATTAAGTTCTTCCGCTTTACTTAACGCTTTGCTTAATATTTTTTCTTCTTCTTTTCTAGCATCAGAAATAATTTTATTTGCTTCATCATTAGCCAATTTATTATTTTCTTTAATTTTGTTTTGACTTTTTAATTTAGCATTTTCAATATTATTTCTTACTTCATTTTCAGCTGCTAAGATTTTTTGTAACATTGACAAAGTCTTCACCATCTTTCTATTAACTAGACTAAATATTAGATAATATTTAAAATTCATCATTCCCTCTTAGTTTACCACAAACACCTAATAATTAGTAGTTTTAGACTTATGTTGAAATAATAATGTTAAAATATAAATTTAACTTATTTTATTTTAAATAAAAAAAGGAGATTTGGCATCTCCTTTCTAATTATTTTTATTATCTTCCGAAGACGGTTGTTTTTTTAACAGGCGCCTCATAGATTGTTATTACTGTTTCACTAATATTAGTTAAATGATCAGCAATTCTTTCTAAGTTAGATAGAATGTCTGGATAAGTATTTTCTTGAGCAAGTACTAATTCTCCAGTTCTTAGTCTTTCAGAATGAGCATGTTTGAATTCTTTTTCAAAAGCATCTGCTTTTTTCTCAGATTCAACAACTTGCGCCGCAAGTTTTAAATCTCTTTTCGATAATGCAGCAAATGAATTAGTCATCATTTCTTCTACTAAATCGTAGAATTGTTTTAACTCATCGTGCATTACTTCGTTTGTTAATACTCCATTTTCATAACGGTTTTGTAATATTTCTCCAATATTATTTAAGTGATCACCAATACGTTCAAGGTCATTAATTATATCTAAATATCCAGTAAATCTAAGTGTTTCATTTTCGGATAAGTCATTCTTTTGAACTAGTTCAATTAAATATTTATGAAGTCTTTGATCATAATTATCAAGTTTATTTTCAATTTCTTCACTTAAATCAAATAATTTAGATTTATTTTCAACTTGATATTGTCTAATTGTTTGTAGATATTGATATACTAAATCACTCATAACAAATATTCCTGATTTAGCATATTGTAATGCAACACTTGGAGTACCTACTAAAATTGATTCATCAAGTGCTTTAGCTAATTCATCATCTTCTTTTTTATCTTTAATAACAATCATTGCAAGGTTACATACCGGACCAATAATCCAAACAAAGATTAACATAGTAGCAATATTAAATAACATATGAACTAAAGCAATTGTCATCATCTTTGTTTCTGGTGATAAAAATCTTGCTTCAAAGCCACCTAGTAAATTAGCAATAGGTGAAATAAGAGGTAAGATAATTATTGTTCCTATTAAGTTATATAGTGAATGAATAAATGCAACTCTCTTAGCATTTTTGCTACCTTTTATTGCAGCTAATTGTCCGGTAATAGTAGTTCCAATGTTTGCTCCTAACACCATTGGAATCGCTCCAATAAGAGTAATTGCGCCGATGTCATATAGTTTTTGAACAACACCAACAGCCGCTGATGATGATTGTACTACCATCGTAAATGCTGTAGAAAATCCTAAACCGTATAACCAAAACCCTTTAACTTCTGAATTACCAAAAGTTCTTAAAGCATTTTGTGCCCACTCGGCATTAGTAATATCAGATACTCCTTGGCCTAAGAATTGAAGACCAACAAATAAAAGTCCGAATCCAATAATACTTTTCCCTAAATTTCTTGGAACTTTTCTAGCAAAAACGAAAAAGATTAAAACACCAATCGCAATAAACCATAATCCCCATTTAGAAACTGGTAAACCGATTAAAACTGCAGTAACTGTAGTTCCAATATTAGCTCCTACTACTACTGCTGCACCTTGTCTTAAGGTCATTAATCCAACACTAACTAACCCAATAATAATTACTGTAGTCGCTGATGAAGATTGAATTAAAGCGGTTAGGCCAATACCTACTAAAATACCTTTCCAAGTTTTATTAGTAGCTTTTTCAATAATGATTTTTAACTTATTGCCTGCAGCTGCCTTAAGTGATGCTGACATTAAGTCAATTGCATATAAGAATAGTGCAAGTCCCCCAATAACTAACATTAAGTTTTTAAATATTTGTGAAGTATCCATAAAGTCCCCTCCGATATTTCAATTATCTTGCTTTAATTATACTATATAATTTTACAATTTGTTTACAATTTTATAATAAATAAAAGGGGCTGTAAAGAAATGAAGAATTAATTTTTCTTCTTAGTACTTTACAGTCCTTTTTTCTTTTTTAGATAGAAAATATCGTAGTTCTACTAAAAAACACCTATTTAAAGGTGTCTGAATATATTTGACTCGATATAGAGTTCAACTCCTATCATTGGAGCTGTCTTTTTCTATTAAGGGATCGGTGGTTAATGTCCTAACTGTGCGAAACTACTAACATTTGGCCCTCAAAAGGAAAATAGAGCATTTTCATATACTTTTGAGGCATTCCAACGGATAATTGGGTATTTTACCTTAACTGGTGTTTTTTGTCCTTCAAAGGGAAAACTACATACTTTTAGGGTGTTTTAGAGGAAAATTAAATCACTAGTTTTAAATTTCTTTTTGCCGTAAAAATTGTTCAAATCTCTTCAAAGTAAAAGTTTATAAAAATTGTTCAAGTTTTTCTTTAAATTCTTTTGAAGTATATTCCTCGTTATAAAATGGCAATCCCCAAATTTTATAAGTACTATTATCAAGAAAAACCTTATGTTCTATTTTTTCATCAACTATCTCTTTTAAAAGTTCTTGTTTCCAAGACTCTTTGCCGGTATTAAATGTACCATCAGAACCTAAAAATTGACTTCCTTTTGCTTCTATAAATATTTGAAAATAAATTGAATCTTTTCCAGGGTCATTATTCCCAAGAACTAATATATAATCAGGCTCAAATCTTTCGCCAGTTTTAAACGAATATATACCAAATTGTTGTTCATTCCTAATTAAGAAAATTTTTGTATATTTTTTTTGGAATTTCTTTACTTCCCCTGCAAAAAATTTAACAAAACTTTTTTCTTCGGATGTTCCATAATTTTCGTTATAAACGTACCAATCATGGTTTGATAAATCTAATTGATATTGCTCATCTAAAATCTGCGGAACTCCTTCTCCAGACCTAGACCCGGAAGGAATTTCTCGATAAGTAATAATATCTTTAATATGTAATTGAATAGGTTCTTCTTTGAAGGTGCGTGTGCCTTCATATTGAACTTCAATTTTACTAATAAATGTTGAGACTTCGTTTAACAATTTAACATATCCTTCTAACAAATCATCACTAGTATAAACATAACCTTTAGGATAAGTATATAAAATTTCCATACCTCCTAAGTAATCATCATTTAAAATAAACTGTTTTATAGATTTTAAATTAGGAAATTTTGCTTGAAGTTTTTTAAACGTCAGATTTGGAAATTGCCTAATTCCTTTGTGAGAAACATTATACGGAAGTTGATTTACTTTTATATTTTCACTAGTCTTTGCAATTGTTCTTACTTTTTTCTCATCAAACAATTCAATGAAGTCCCCTACAATCGGGGTTATGTTATGTTCAATATTATTAGCTCTAAGTTTACTTGGTAATTCGTTTATTTCGCTACGACTTTTTTCAACGCGATCATTTACCATAACATATCCTAGTTTATAAAATTTATCAGCTTTGAATGAATCTTTTACTTTTAACTCTATTTTGGTCGGTTCATTATTTGGAACTAATCCTGACTCTTTTAATACTATTTTAATTTCTGTTATATATCTATTATCGGTAGTACAGTGATAAATCAAAGTTTCACATAATCTTAACGGATTATTTATTTGATTATCAAACTTCCTTTTATTATCTATATGCCAAGGTTCTGTTTTAAATGGGAAATATCTTGCCCCTCTACCTATTAATTGCATTTCTGAAACAGTTGTTGGGCCTGCAACGTACTTTCCTCTGACCCACTTCCCATCTCTAGTATCATACAATCTAACAATATCAAACAAATTAAGGACATCCCATCCCTCATTAAGCATGTTAACTACAAAAATCATTCTATACGGATTATTTACATCTTCTAATGAATTTAATAATAACGCATCCTCTTTTGATATTTTTCCATCTTTAGAATCTAAAATTATACAGTGTTCTTCAGAAAATTCCAATTTTAATTCCTCAACAACACTTTGTAAACTAATATTTTTTTCACTAAAATATTCAAAGACTTGTTTTAAAATATTATTATTTAGATTTTCGTCTTTTAAAGACTGCAAATAGTTATTGTTAATTTTCTGATTTAAAAAAGTATGAAACTCCTTATAAAAAGCTTTGCTATCACTAACTTTCTTAGATTTCATCATAATTATTGGCTTGATATTATATTTATTATCTTGAAATAATTTATATCTATATTGACTAATTAATAGTGCAATAACTGTTCTCTTTAATAAGTCATCAGTAGATGGCAAAGATATGATATCTTTAGAATACTTTTCTTCTCTAAATTTTGAAAGAGGATAATCAAATACTATTACATCCTTATACTTAGACTTTACATAAGGGTTTTTGATATCACATGTTGCTGTAAATTCAAGAAGGACATTATCTTTATTTGCTCTAAATGCATTCAGAGTTGTAGCTTCCCAAGATTTATCATCTTCATCATCAAAATAAAAATTCCCTTGTTTAGTCTCCGCATTTAAATGATGTGATTCATCTGCTATCATAACTATTTTATTGTCTTCAAAATCACTTTTAGATAATCCATTTTCACTGGGATAAAAATTCAAAGCACTCTGTAATCCAGCATTTGATGTAAAGCAGATATTGATTGCTTCTGGATCGGCATATTCAAAATTTTCTACTTTATTAATTATTATATTTTTTCCATCAATCTCAAGCGGATAATTAAATAAGTATTTTTTTGATGTGTAATTAGTTAGGTTATCAATGGTTTTATCAATTATATTTATATTTCTCACAAAAAACAAAAAATTTCTGTAGCCCTGTTTGTAAAAATATAAAATCAACGCTGCCATAATAACTGTCTTGCCAGAGCCTGTTGCCATATGAAATAAATTCCATATCTGTTTATTTTTAGATAATTCCCCTTCCTTATAAATTAAGAAGTTTTCAATTGCGTTTAACTGATATTCTCTTAATTGTATATTTTTGGAAAGCCCTTTTATTATATATTCCGGAACATCTTTTTTTATTCCGTAACTCTTTATATGGTCGATTTTTTCAAACAAAAAAGACATATTAAATCACCCCATAAAATTCTTTCGTAACCTTCTTTTCTTCTTCTGTTACTCCCATGTCTTCGTCATTTATTTCAGATAAATTTACATACAACATATTTTTGTCTAATATTTCTATTAGTACCTTCTTCTTTTCCGCTAAATTTAGTTCTTCAAATTCCTTTTTTGAACTAATCAATTCTTCAATATTAACTTTATAATTGACAAAAGGTGAAGAAATAATTTTGTCATATAAATTATTTATATTATTTTCATTTGCCAATGATATTTCTTCAACATAATTTTGATTCAAATTCTTAAGCTCAAATGTAGCAAATGCACCTCCGCCTTTCCAATTTACCTCTTTTGTAATTCCAGTGTTTTCTTGCCCATTAATAACTTTTTTCATTCTTTCGATAGTAACCGTATCAAAATAATCCATTTGTTCAATTCCTATATATTTTCTATTTAATTTTTGAGCTACCGCTGTTGTTGTTCCTGTTCCCAAAAAGAAGTCCAAAACAATATCCCCTTCGTTACTAGATGCTTGTATGATCCTCTTTAACAATTGTTCAGGTTTTTGTCCTTTAAACTCTTCGGTTCCAAGCATTTTAGATACTTTTTCACCAGAAAAAGAAACTACCGCAATACTATTTAATTTATCATATATAGATGAATTCCAAGTATCTTCTAAAGGATATCTTTCCGGCAATCCCACTTTTGATATATAGTCAACTAGTTTTTTCGCAGTGTTTTTATCTGAAACCCCATTTTTCAATAATTCGTTAGTAATTTCCCTTTTTGTTTTATAATTAAACCTGTCTTGGTAATCATCAAATGTATTATAAATTTTATTAAAGGTATAATCACTTGGATTCATAGTATAAAATAAAATAGTATCATGGTTCCTTATGTAATTATTTTCAGCAGTTTTATATCCTGAAAGCCAGCCTATTCTCCAAATTATTTCTCTCTTAAATCCATTAGGAAATATTTCATCCATTAAAACTTTTAAATAATGAACTTCATTATAATCTATTGATACATATATACTTCCGTCTTTTGCTAGTAATTTTTTTGCCACTTCAAGCCTATTTTTCATAAAAACTAGCCAGGTAGAGTGATTAAAACTATCATTATAACCAAAAGTATCGTTATCTGTGTTATAAGGTGGGTCAATAAATATAAGTTTTACCTTCCCCTCATATTTTGGAAGCAAACTGTGCAATACAATTAAATTATTACCTTTAATAATAAAGTTTTCTATTTTTTCACCACTTTTATTACCATATTCTTTATAATTAGTAATAACTTTAGGCTCCAATAAATAATCGACTTCCTTTTTATTTAAAACCTCATTAAAAAATATTTCTTTTCTTTTCTCTTCATCTTTTGTCTGCCCTCCATTTAAATAACAATCTTTATACGGAAAACTCAAAACAATATCATTTCTATCTTTAATAAAATTTCCATTTGAATCCACTAATCCAATTCGCCTTTTAAAGCGTGTATAACTACTTGGCAAAAAGGATTTGTTGGATAAGATCCAAGAAAATTCAATTTTATCAAACACTAGAATATTATCAACCTTTTTGAAAAAAGTTTCATAAGTAATCGGATTTTCTAATAACTTTTTAATAAGTACAGGATTCATTTTTAATGCATCCTCTTTAACTTTTCCTTTTATTAATTGATTATCAATATCAAAATATTCAGGAAATTCTCGTAAAATATTTTCTAACTCTACTAATAAATTCATAAACAAATCATCCTTTCCTTTCTTTTAATTGTTTTGCGACAAAAAGGTACACCTTTATATCTGCTTACATTTTAACCTAAATTATATAAAAATTCCACTCATTCAACGATTAAAAATAATTTTCAGGCTTTATTTTAAAAAATAAATTATTTTAACAAGCTTTTCCAAAATCCATAAAGACGTGGCTTTATGACCGACAATTGATTCTTGCAACTGTCTTTTTTCATAAAAATGAGGGGTATAATACTTTAAAAAGGAGTTGTTTTTATGAAATATGGATATGTTAGAGTTTGAACTGTTACACAAAATATTGATAGACAAATGGATGAAATGTATAAACTTGGTTTAAGTGATAATGAAATTTTTATCGATAAACAGAGTGGGAAAGATTTTAATCGCGAAAAATATCAAGAACTAAGAAACATTTTGAAGAAAAACGATCTATTAATAATAAAATCAATTGATCGATTAGGTAGAGATTATAATATAATTATTGAAGAGTGGCATTATATTACTAAAATAGTTGAAGCAGATATTTTAGTAATTGATATGCCACTTTTAGATACAAGAAATGATGCATTTAATTTAATAGGAAAATTCATTAGTGATATTGTTTTACAAATACTTTCTTTTGTTGCCGAAACTGAAAGAGAAAATATTAAGCAAAGGCAAGCTGAAAGAATAAGACTTGCAAAAGAAAGAGGCGTCCACATGGGACGCCCAAGATATGTCTTACCAGAAAATTTTAATAAAGTCGCTAATTCATATATAAATAGAGAAATAACATGTAATGAAGCTGCAAAAAACTTAATATGGCAAGGAGTACTTTTTTAAAGTATGTTAAACAAAAAGAGTTCGACTCCCTACCGCATAAAGAATTTTCATAGAGTTCGACTTCCTACCACTCAATGGGATAAATGCATAAAAAAACTGCTTTAGACATTATTTTTAATCTAAAACAGTTTCTATTTCGATTTCTATTTTTGGCTTTATAAAGCCATTTTTATTAACTTACCAATCAAAGATAAGTTTGGAGCCGTATTATCGATTAAAGGAGCCGTTTCTAAAGCCTATAAAACGATAACTACTATATGAATCCATCAAGGGTAAAATGGAGTACTTCTTATATACTTTATAGGGAAAGTTGATACAACCAAAGGCACATTCACAAAACTACTATAATTGATACTTCAAAGGGAAAACAAGGGAAAATCAAGCACTTTTAAGACACTTGTTTTCCTTTTTTAAGTTCATTACCTGTTGAGTTGTTCAATGTTTACATAAATTACTTTAAGATTGTTTTTAATGTATCTCTTGCATACTTTCTTTTTAAATATTTGTGATTTCTACTGTTTCTATAATTTCTTAGACAACTTGTACACGATACTTCTTCATCACAACAATCGGCATCCACTGAATCAAGTGCTAATTCCAACATTTTTCTTAATTCATTAGTATCAGTTAATTGTTTAACATTACCAGCTCCACCATATGTTGTATCATAAAAGATAAATGCATATTTGCCATCTAAATCATTTACAATAATTCCATTAATATCATTAGCATCTATTTGCAAGTAAGCTGTAATACCATTTAACATTGCATAAATAGTTGAAAGTGCGACTTCATAAGTCATTGGTAAATTTATTCTCATTTTAATAACATCAGTAACAATAATATGTCCTAAAGTAATTCTCTTAAGTACCGTATCACTACATTCATGTCCTCTATATGTTTGGTGTGGTAAAGT
>DUOW01000018.1 GCA_012838635.1 Acholeplasma sp. | reverse complement strand
TTCCAGAACCTTTTTGAATACCAGCAGCTTTTCTTAATAAATCTGATGCTGGTGGAGTTTTGGTGATGAAAGAAAATGAACGATCTTCGTATACAGTAATAACAGTTGGAATAATGTTACCCATTTGTTCTTTAGTCTTATCGTTAAATTGCGAACAGAATTGTGCAATGTTAATACCAGTTTGTCCTAACGTAGGTCCTACTGGTGGTGCTGGGGTAGCTCTTCCAGCTGGTAACTGTAGTTTAACGACTGTCGAAACTTTTTTTCTTGCCACGAGACACACCTCCTTTTTTTGTCCGTGATGTGGTTCGATTTTTATATCTCCCACTTCATCAATAAAATAGTATGCGTACTATGCACGCTTAAGTATTATACAACAATTAATCAAAAAAGTCAACGAAATTATTAGATTTAAAGTAAAATAATCTCATAAAAAATAAGCCTTTTTAAGGCTTATTTCTTAAAAGAATTTTTGTCTAGCTTGTTCTTTAACAGCCTTACTTACTGAGAATGGGATTCTAGTAGTATAGCCTCTTCTAGCAGCAACAATTTTCTTTGTAGGCCAAGCAAAAATATCTTGGTTCCATCTTAAAACTGTGTCATTGTAAACTTCTCTAGCTGCTGTGATTTCTCTTTGTAAGTAATCATTCTTTCTCATAGCATCTGCGATAGTAGCATGTGCTTTTAAATCAGGGTATCTTTCGAAGGCAACATTAATGCTTCCAATAGCTGATTCTAATTGTGATGCAAGTTGGTTACGGTTTTCTTCAGTTGGATGAATTCCACCTCTAAAAGCTGCAACTGATTTCATTACGTCTTTGTCTAGATCAATTGATCTTTCCACTAAACCTACAACATTTTGTAATACTTGAACTCTTTGTTCTAAGTAATTATCAATTTGTGATGCGTTGTGTTGGATTTTTTGTTGCAATTGGTCAAAGTATTTTTGAGCTTTAATTTTCATAAATAAGAAAATTAAACCAGGAATAATTCCACACACCCATAATAATACTTCAAACAAAGTTGAACCCCAGCCTACTTTTACTGGTATTTGTTTTTCAATAACATTGACATCACGTCCATCTTCATTTACATAATCTGTTAGTTCATTTAATTCATTAGCCATTTTTAATCCTCCTTGCTTCTAAATTTTACTAAACACATATTTCGATCTAAAATTCCTTGAAAATCTTGCTCTCTCATCATTTCTTGAATTTTATCTAAATCGTCAAAAAAGTCTATTTGAATATGATTTGCTTGCTCAACTGGTATATATTCATCCCAGTAAACAGGCACCTCATGAATTCTGCCATCTCCACCTGCCTTTGATATATAAGTAACTCTTTGGATAACATCATAACCATATGCAGTTACTTCAATATCTTCTAGCTTATTATTAATATTAACCAACTTTGTTTTTAAGATGTTTCTTGTTTTTGAATCAGGATGACTAAACTTTTCTTCTCCTAAATTATTAACAATCATCTCATCTTCAAAAAACGAAGAATAACTTTCCACAACATCCTTATAAACATATTCATGTGGTGAATGATGTTGGTATAAAGGAATACAAAGAATTGGTGCAAAAGTAAAATACACTTGCCTAAAATATTCCATATTATATTTAATAAATTTTTGTTTACAGTTTTGGTAATCATAATCTACAAAATACTTAGGTGTTATATTAAGTTTAAATCCTTGAATATGATCTGGAGAAACAAAGTTAAGTTTATTCTTTTTCGCAAACGCAAAATCATCACCAAAGCCTTGATCTTTATCAAGAAGCAGGTCAATCATATTTTGTTGCGCTAGGGGTGTAAATAGTAATCTAAACTGAACTTCGTGATCACGATTTAAAGCTCTAAATAAAACCTCAAATTTATCATTTCCAAGAAGTGTAATTGATTTTTGAATATCATCTTCAGTCTTATCTTTTAAATCTTCAATATCTGATCTTACTTTTCTTTCAATACGTTTTGGACTTAAGCGATGGTTATATCCTTGTTTACGGTGAAACGAAAGATCAGGAGCTGCCTCATTACCATATACTAGATGAGTTTGCTCACTATAATATGGACAAGGTTTTTCTAAGCTAGCAGTTAGTGTTTGTGTTCTCGTAACAACTCTTCTATCTTTACCAGAGCCAATTGTTTCTGTCCAAGAAATAGTTTTTGTCCCTACATAAGTTTTAGTTCCTAAAACATGATATAAATTCTTAAAGATAGCAAAAGGATTACCATTTAAATGTCCTGACTGAACATATAATGTTGATTGATCATTATCCGTTTCATCATCAAAACCAAAACTTGTTTTTAAAAACTCTAAAGTCTTTTGGGAAAATAGTTTATCAAAATCAATTAAAGGAATTGTCTTTTCAAAAAGCTTAGCAACAGCCTCAATACTAAACAAAGCATTTAATGAACCCATTTGTTCATATGCATTACGATACTCATTTGCTATCTCCTGTTCTAACTTTTGACTTTTAGCTTCTAGTAAATTATATTTAGGCTTAATAACCTTGTAAATGAGTAGTAAGCCACCAACAATCACAATAATAGAAATCACAAACATTAAAACTAGTGTTAAAGTCTTAACAGCCGAATCACTTAGCAATAAATAAAAAGCAGCAATTAAGGCAAAAATTGCAATAGCAACTAAAATCCAAAGAATAACTTTCCATATTTGATAACGAGATTGTTCTTTATGGATATTTTCATTTTCTTTTTCTAAAGCTCTAATTTTCTTAACCGTTGATTCATTAGCAACTGTATCTGTATTAGCTTTTTTAGTCAGCTCATCAAAGTATTGGCTAACATTTTCTTGATGAAGACGAGCATATTCTTTATATTCATCAACGGGTTTATAAATAAAATCTTTGTCCATTTATTTCTCCTACGCTTGAATTATATCATATCTTGATTTGTAAAACAATAATTCCCTAAGTTATTTTAATTGTTTTTTACCACACCTTGTGCTATACTCAAGTCGAGGAGGAAATTATGAAACAAGTTGTAAAATTTTCAAATTTAATTGCAGCAATTTTAGGCGTTTTAGCTATTGTTTTCTTAGCCATTACACCAGGAATGAAACTTGATACTGGATCATTAGCTATTGAAACTACTGGCTTTAGTGGTTTCCAAGCAATCTTTGGCTATACTGAAACAAAAACTGTTTTAGGAGTTGAAGTATCTGCTGAAATTTTAAAAGCTAATTGGTTAGGTATTATTGCTTTTGTTTTATTAGCTGTTGGAGTAATCGCTGGAGTTATCGGTATGGTAATTGGTAACAAAATCGCTAATTTTGTATCTGCTGTTGCTTTATTTGTTGGTGGAATTTTATTATTCTTAGTTCCAGCTGCACAAAGTACAGATGACATCACATTCAAATTATCTACATGGTTAATTTTCAGCGGAATTATTGCAATTCTAGGTGGATTATTTGGTTGCTTTGGCATTTTCGCTAAAGGCAAAAAATAATACATACATCACAAAGCTCCTCATTGAGGAGTTTTTTTATTGCTTCTGTATAAAAAATAAGCCCTTTTAAAAGGGCTTATTTTATTACTTTTACATCTGATAAACTAAGTTCAGCTGGTGTTGTTCTTCCAAACATACTTATTAAAACAGTAACAACTTTTTTTGAAAGATCAATACTTTCAATAATTCCTTCAGAGCCTTTGAAACTACCTGAGATAATTTCAACTTGATCACCAACTTCACCTGTAAATTCAGTATTATCTTCTTCCTTGATTCCCATTAAGTCAAAGATTGTTTGCATCTCTTCTGTACTAACAGGAACTGGTTTAGCTCCACCACCACTTGATCCTAAGAATCCTGTAACTAGTGGTGTGTTTCTAACCATAAACCAAGTATCATCAGTAACAATCATATCGATAAAGATATATTTAGGATAAAGAATTACTTCTACTTCTTTATATTCTCCATTTTTCTTTTTTTCACGAACAATTTTCTTAGGAACTAAAACATTAAAAATATATTCTTGCATTCCTAAAGATTCAACTCTTAGCTCAATGTTCATCTTAGCCTGTTCTTCATGTTTCGAAACAGTTTGAACAATGTACCAAGCTCTTGGTTCTTGTGTATCCATTACATTTTCCCCGCAAGCCAGTTAAAGAATCTAACAACTTGAGCTAAGCCAAGATCAGCTACAAAGAAAAATAAAGCCATAATAATTACGAAAGTCACTACAATACCAGTATTCTTTAATAGTTGACTCCCAGTTAACCAAGTAACTCTCTTAAACTCTTCTACTGATGGTTTAAAGAAAGGAATAACCGATAAAATCAAACCAATAACTGCAAGACCAATTAAGATCCAAGCCATTAGTTTTGGATAAGTACCGATTAACCAAACATAGCTAGGAATTGTTAATCCATCTTTTCCAGAATGTCCTAGTAAAACTAATGTTCCTAAAACTAAAGAAACAATTGATAGAATTAAAAGAATTAAACCTTCATATTTATATTCTTTACTGAAGACAGAACCAGCACCATGCTTTTTCTTTTGTTTAGCTTTTTCTTCAAGCCTTAATTGTTTTCTTTCTTCTCTCTCTTGTCTTTTCTTAGCCTTTTTTTCTTCTTTTAAAGCTTTTTTATCTTGTGTTTTTAAATCTTCTTGAGACATATAGATCTCCTCCTACTTTGTTTCTTTATGAACCGTATGTTTATTGCACTTAGGACAATACTTTTTAATAGCGATTCGTTCTGGAGAATTTATTTTGTTTTTCGTAACTTGATAATTTCTAGATAAACATTCCTCACAAATTAATGTTACTCTAACTCTCATGTAAATCTTTCTCCTTATAAATATACTATAATATAGTATCAAATTTAACCAAAATTGTCAAGATTATTTATCTTCCTTCTTGGCTTTTACATTTTGAAGTTTTTGTTTGATTCTTGAAAAAGCATTATAAACACTCCTAATATCAACATCTAGCAATTTTGCTACTTCTTTGGGTTTTATGGCTTTTGTTTTAAAAGTTTCAAAAACTTCTTTTTCAAAATCACTTAAAGAGCCCAAAGGAAGATCAATTGGCGTATATTCATAACTTACCTCTTCTTCATACAGCATCTCTGGTGATTCTAAATTAAAGACATTATAATAATGCTTTTCTTGTTTTCTTAAAATTTGAATAAATCTTCTTTGTAAGATTAAATCAAAATACTTATTAAACGTCTTATCATATAAATCAATATAACGTCTAATCGCAACATCTAAGGCAAGTAAACCTTCTTGGAAGAAATCTTCATGATTTACTTGAATTCTGAAATCTAAAATTCTTTTCTTAATTAAAGGCGTATACTTACGATACATAATTTCTAAAGCCTCATCAGACTTTTCGCGAATCAAATATAATAATTCGTAGTCGTTATAGTTATAAATCATAACCACACCTCCTTTGAACTATTAAATTAACGATTTCTAATTATTTCATAAATAAGTATTCCCGCACTAACGGATGCATTTAAAGAATTAATCTTTCCTTTCATTGGTATCTTTACTAAATAGTCACAGTTTTTCAAAACTAATTGCGAAATACCTTTTCCTTCGCTACCAATAACTAAGCAAACAGGAAAATCATATTTTAGATCAGTATATAAAATACTATCTTTAGTGTTTTCTGCCCCAACAACCCAGTATCCTTTTTCCTTTAATACTTTAATTGTTTGGTTTAAATTACTAACTCTAATAATTCTAACATGTTCAGTAGCTCCAGTTGATGTTTTGGTAACTGTGCTATTGACTTCTGCTGATCTATTTTTAGGAATAATAATAGCATCTACTTTAGCAGCCTCTGCTGTTCTAATAATTGCTCCTAAGTTATGAGGATCAGTAATACTATCTAAAATAACAACAAAAGGAAGAATAGAGTCAAAACTATCTACAATACTTAAATCATAGTATCGATACTCTTCTACAACCGCTAGATAACCTTGATGGTTACCTTTAACTTTCTGGGAAATCTCTTCTTTTAAACTATACTCAATTGGAATCTTCTTAGCCTTAGCTAAGTTTTCTATTTCTTGATCTTCTTTTACTAAATAAAGTTTTAAAACTTTACGTTCAGATTTTAAAATCTCACGAACCGAATTCTTTCCATAAACTAACTCACTCATTTTTTGCCTCAACAATTCTAATAGCCATTTGTATTATCTCTTCTAGTCTTTCGTTTTCACCTTTTAAATACAAATAACCAATCAACGCCTCAAATCCAGTACTAATATTATGATCTTTAATATCAATCTTTCTTGCAGCTTTTGTTTTAAAGTTGCGACCTCTTTTATAAACTAAAGTTTCTTCTTCAGTTAATAAAGGTAGTAACTCTAAAACAACCTTGGCTTGGGCTTTAGCACTTACATATTCAACACTTATTTTCTGTAACTTGTTCATTTCGGTAATACCTTTTCTAAGCAAGTATTTCCTAATAGCTAGTTCATAATAAGCATCTCCAAGATAAGCTAAATTGCCACCATTTAATAAATCATAATCCATTAAACTATGATTCCTCGTTCATTTATTTCTGCTCGTAGTTTGTCTGCTTTTTCAAAATCTTTCTTTTTACGAGCATCTTGCCATTTGTTAACTAATTCTTTTTCTTCAATAGTTAACTTTTTCATTTCAATATTTAAACCTAAAACATCTAATACTTCATCAAATAAACTTAAAGCCATTTCTAAAAACTCTAAACTAGTAGCTTTATTTCTTAAAGCATTATTAACTACTTTTACTAAAGAATAAATTTCTGTAATTGCATTTGCTGTATTAAAATCATTTTTTAAAGCTTCTTGAAACTTACTTCTAATTTCTAATAATTCTTGATCTTTTACTTCCTTTTTAGAACCATTTGCAAGTTCTACTCTTCTAAAAAGTTGAAAATAAGTTCGATAAATTCTTTCATAATCAGTCACAGCTTGTTTTAAGATTTCTTCACTATATTCTAAAGGTTGACGATAATGAGTTGTGAGAATTAAAATTCTAAATGGTCCATAACCTACTTCATCAAGTAGGTCATCAGCCCAAATTAAGTTTCCTAATGACTTACTCATCTTTGTCCCTTGCATATTTAAACGGCCATTATGCATCCAGTAATTAGCAATACGGTGATTATAAGCAGCTTCAGCTTGGGCAATTTCATTATCATGATGAGGAAACTTTAAATCCATTCCTCCACCATGAATATCAATTGGTCCTTTAAAGATACTATTAATCATCACAACACACTCTGTATGCCATCCCGGTCTACCATCTCCCCAAGGTGCACACCAAGTAATACCTTCATTTGTTTTTTTCCATAAAGTAAAATCAGCCGGATTTTCCTTTTTATCTTCTATATCAATCCTTGCTCCAATTTGAAGTTTATCTTGAGCCTGACCACTTAAAATTCCATAATTGGCAATTTTATCTACAGAAAAATAAATATCATCTCCTGCTTCGTAAGCATAACCTTTATCTTTTAAAAGTTTGATAAAGTTCACGATGTTCTCCATATTTTCTGTAACTCTTGGATTATAATCATGTGGTCTAATGTTTAACTTTTTATAAGTATTATATGCTAACTTAACATTATAATCACTTAACTCTTTTTCTGTAATTTTTAATTCTTTAGCTTTATTGATAATCTTATCATCAATGTCAGTAAAGTTAGAGGCGTAAGTTACCTTAAACCCAAAATATTCAAATGCTCTTGCCACAACATCAAAAAAGACTACTGGACGAGTATTACCAATATGAAGTTTATCATAAACTGTTGGTCCACAAACATACATTGAAACTTCACCTTTTTTTATTGGTTTAAATTCTTCAAGTTTGTTTGAAAATGAATTAAAGATTTTTATCATTTTTAGCTCCTCCTTTTGTTTTACTTTTTAACCATTGTCTTTCGCAATACTAATATAAATAATAGTCCCTTTTGGTTTATTATTGTCAACGGAAATTGTTCCTTTATGTCCTAAAACAATTGTTTGCGCAATCGACATACCTAAACCAGTACCACCTTTAGCTCTTGATCTTGCTTTTTCCTCACGATAAAAACGATCAAAAATATGTTTCTTCGTCTCTTGGCTAATGCCAATTCCTGTATCGTATAAGTTAATGTTGATTGTAGAACCAGCATCATGAACTGATAAATAAATACTATCTTTTTCTTCTGTATATTTAAAAGCATTGTCAATAATGATAATTAATAACTGTTTGATTTTAGCTTGGTCTACTTTGGCTGTAATATTCTCACATTTAATCTTAAACTTCTTGTTTTGAATCATTGCTAGATCATAAAACGATGAAGTAATATCTTCAATTAGTTCTTTTAAGTTAGTCTTTTCAAAAACAAATTGTGTTCGATCACTATCGGCTCTAGCTAAACTTAACAAGTCATCAACTAAATGATTTAGTCTAGAAACTTCTCTTAAAGATGTTGCCATTTCTTCTGAAACATCTAAAACAGTTTGATCTGATTTTGTAAGAATGTTTTCTAAGTGTGACTGAATAACAGCTAGTGGTGTCTTAAGCTCATGAGATGCATCATTTACAAATTGCTTTTGTCTTTCTAAAGATATTATAAGTACTTTCATTGAACGTTGTCCTAAAACAAAGGAAATAATTGTAGCTAGAATAACCATGACTAATGCTGTGTAAATATATAACTGCCAAACAGAGTTTTGTGATCTATTATCAATATCAAGAATGATACATGTCTTAACATACTGAATTACTGGTTCTTCATCTTCCTTTTGATTTTTAACAGTTGTAGAGTATGTTAGAAATGTGTATTTCGAACTTCCAATAGTATAGGTTTCTTCTAAAAAACGATCTAACTTAGTGTCATCAAGATCAAATAAAGGTTCTTGTAAGACATTTTCTCTTGCCTCGTAGAAACGCTCTTCATAACTTGGAGCAGTAGCACGATACTCATCAGTATTCGTACTAACGATTAATCCACTTCCTGCACGACTATAGTTATCAATAAAAATATTCATAACATGATCGGTAACAGCTATAGCTTCCGAATCTCCATCTTGATAAAAGAAAAAATAACTATCATAACTAATTGGATTTTCTAGTCCTGATAAGTAGTAATAAGTATTTCCACCAATTGTCTCCAAAACTAAACTAGTAGATACTTTATCAGCCGTACGTCTTAAAGTATCTTTGGTATTTTTTGTAAATAAATAGTTGATCAAAATCGATACTACTAAACCGATAACAACAATAAATGTTAAGAAAAGTAAAATGTTTATTAAAATGTTTTTAAAAAGTTCCCTATTAATTGATTTTTGTTCTAATGATCTAATCTTTTTCACTCCACATGTAACCTACATTTCTTACAGTTTTTAAATACTTCGCATAATCGTATTCTTTTAAAACTTTTCTTAAGTTACTTACATACACCTCGACAACACTCCAAACAGTGTCTGACTCAAAGCCCCAAATACGATTAAATAATTGTTCCTTGGGAATAATAATATCTTTGTTTCTAATTAAGTATTCTAAAATATCATAGATCTTGCCATTTAGATTAATATTCTCACCATTAATTCTAACAATTTTATGAACAATGTCAAATTCTAAATCTTTGAAAGTTAACTTTAATCCTTCAAAATTATTATTATAACGACGAAGTAATGCTTCAACTCTAGCTACTAATTCATCACGATAGAAAGGCTTAGTTAGGTAATCATCAGCACCTAAATTTAATCCCTTAACTCTATCTTCAACCATCGTTTTAGCTGTCACCATTAAAACAGGAACATTACTATTTTTCCTAATTGTCTCTAAAATTGTAAATCCATCTGCATAAGGTAGCATTACATCAAGGATAATTAAATCAAAAATATTTTGCTCAGCTTGAAATAGAGCTTCTTCACCATCAAAAACTTGCACAACATCAGCAAATCCTTTTAAAGCTTCAGCCATCGTATTATTTAAATTTTTATCATCTTCTACAATCAATATTTTCATAATTTATACCTCTTACATATTATACCATAAATTAGCATATTTTCCTATTAAAAAACAAGCAGTAAATGCTTGTTTTCTAAAATAACTAACGTTTTGAGAATTGTGGTGAACGACGAGCTTTCTTTAGTCCGTATTTCTTTCTCTCTTTAGCTCTTGGATCTCTTGTAATTAATCCTGCTTGTTTTAGAACTGGTCTAAAATTAGGATTAAGTTCAAGTAGTGCTCTCGTAATTCCGTGTCTAATCGCACCAGCTTGACCAGTGATTCCACCACCTCTAACATTTACTAAAACATTGTAACTATTAGTAGTATTTGTTAACTCTAATGGTTGTAACACGTCTAGGCGTGTTGCAGGTGAAGGTATGTAATCAACAAATTTGCGTCCGTTAATAGTGATTTCGCCTGTTCCTGGGATCAATCTAACTCTTGCAATTGATGACTTTCTTCTTCCAGTTCCGTAATATTGAACTCTACTCATTTCCTACCTCCTTTTGCTCGATCTTATAAACTTCTGGTTTTTGAGCTTGATGTGGATGTTCAGCTCCTTTATAAACAAAAAGTTTACGATACATAGCATTACCTAATTTAGTTTTTGGTAGCATACCACGGATAGATTGCTCTAATACTTTTTCTGGATGTCTTTCTAATAATTGTCCTGCAGTTTCTTGTTTTAAACCGCCTGGATAATTAGAATGGCGATAATAAATTTTATCTTCTAATTTCTTTCCTGTAAGTCTAATCTTTTCAGCATTAACAATAATTACATAATCTCCACAATCAACATGTGGTGTATATGTAGGTTTACCTTTTCCCCTTAAAAGACTAGCAACAACAGTAGATAATCTACCTAAAACTAAATCTGTTGCATCAACAACATACCATTTTCTTTCAATGTTTTGATTATTAGCCATAAATGATTTACTCATATTTCCCTCCTGTATTTAAAATTTTAAACAGGGCTAAACTTGGGGTTTAAAATGTACCTTATACATATTACTATATTTCCCCATAAAAGTCAATAAAAATCTTTTAATTAAACTTAAAAAAACTTTATTACAAATATCTTTCGTTAGCGATTCTTTAATCTTTCTTCTTGAAACTGTAATTCTTTTTCTTTATCTAAACGTTTAAATAAAATCTTTGCTTTTTCCTTAATCTTATACTCTTTTAAATAACCAAACTTAACATTTTCAAATTCTAAATCTTCAGCTTTTAAATTTAGAATTTCTTTAATATCTTCTACCGCATCTACTAAAACAGGTGAAAGTAGAATATTTACTATTCTTATTGTTTCAAGTAAATGATACATAGTCTCTTCTAAAGTTTCTTTTTGATCTTCTTGTTTTGCTAGTACCCAAGGAGCCATTTCATCTACATATTTATTAGCTCTACTTACTAAAGAAAATGCTTCGATAATAGCTTCTTGAATATGAAACTTAGAAAAATGTTTTTGATAGTTATTAATAACTTTTTCTGCTAAATCTTTTAATTCCTTAGAATGTTCATCTTTAGCTTCTTTGTAACTAACACTACCACCAAAGTATTTATTAACCATTGAAACAGTTCTACTAACTAAGTTACCTAAATCATTAGCTAAGTCACTATTGTAACGATCAATAAATCTTTCATATGTAAAGCTACTATCATTACCAAAAGGCATTTCTCTTAAAAGATAATATCTTAATGAATCTAAACCATATGAATCTACAATCTCATGAGGATAAACAAAGTTATCTTTAGACTTACTCATCTTATCATCTTTCATTAAGATAAACCCATGAGTATAAACCTTGAAATTAACTGGTTCGCCTAAAGCAAATAACATAATTGGCCAGTAAACAGCGTGAAATCTTAAAATATCTTTTCCAATAATATGAACAGTTTCTGTACCATTAACCCAGTATTTTTGATAGTTACTAGTATTCTTGCTACCATAACCTAAAGCTGTAATATAGTTTGATAGTGCATCAATCCAAACATAAACAACATGATTAGGATTGCTTAAAACAGGAACTCCCCATTTAAAACTTTGCCTACTTACACATAAGTCTTCTAAGCCACTTTCAATAAAGGAAATAACTTCATTTCTTCTTGATTCAGGCTCAATAAAATCAGGGTGTTCTTCAATATGCTTCAATAATTTATCGGCATATTTAGTCAATTTTAAAAAGTATGATTCTTCATCTAAAAGTGTTGTTGGTCTACCACAGTCTGGGCAATTAACTTTATCTACTAATTGACTATCAGGAAAGAAAGCCTCACAAGACATACAATAATTACCTTGGTATTTACCTAAATAAATATCTCCTTGTTTTAATAACTTTTCAAAAATCTCTTGAACTGCCTTTACATGACAATCATCAGTAGTCCTAATAAAGTAATCATAACTTATTTTTAACTCTTTCCAAGTTGCTCTAGTTTCTTCTGCTATTTTATCTACAAATTCTTGAGGTTCCATCTTGTTCTTTTTAGCTGCTTCTTCAATCTTTAAGCCGTGCTCATCCATACCAGTTAAGTAAAAAGTATCCCTACCTACTAACCTATTGTATCTTGCAAAAGCATCAGCTGCGATTGTTGTATAGGCATTACCAATATGAACCTTACCACTTGCATAATAAATCGGCGTTGTAATATAAGCTGTTTTTTTCATTCTTACCATAATTCTCTCAATAATTCATATAATTCTAATGCTTGAGAGTCATCCTTTCTTAATGCTTCTTCAATTGGCACTGTAATTATTTGATTATGTCTAATGCAAACAGCATTACCAGATTCACCTTCAAGTAAAGCATCTACAGCCTTAGCTCCCATTTGTGATGCTAAAACACGATCTCTTGCCGTTGGTGATCCACCTCTTTGGATATGTCCTAAAATAGTTGTACGAGCTGCAAAAGGAGTTTTCTCAGAAATTATTTTCGCAAGTTTATTAATATCAACCATATTTTCAGCTACAATAATAATTGCATGATTTTTAACTTCAGCTGCTTCTCTAACATTTTCAATAATCTCATCAATATGATAGCCAACTTCTTTTGCTACAACAAACTCAGCACCAGATGCAATTCCTGTCCAAATTGCTAGATCTCCGCATTCTCTTCCCATAACCTCTACAATCGAACAGCGTCTATGTGAACTTGATGTATCTTTAAGTTTATCAACTGCTTCAACTGCTGTTTGTAAAGCAGTATCAAAGCCGATCGTAAAGTCAGTACCTTCAATATCATTATCAATCGTACCAGGAATAGCAATAACACTAATTCCTTTTTTTGATAAACCTAGAGCACCTTTAAAAGTACCATCACCACCAATTGTAACTAAACCATCAATTCCACGCCTTTTTAAATTATCAGCTGCTTTTGCTTGAACTTCTTCTTTATAGAAATCTGCTACTCTTGCAGTTCCTAAAAAAGTTCCCCCTTTGCTTAGTTTTTCAGAAACTGATTTACGGTTTAATTCTTCAATATCTTCATCAAGTAAACCCTGAAAGCCATTACGTACTCCATATACTCTTATATTCTTAATTTTACACGCTCTAACTACCGCTCTAATAGCAGCATTCATTCCTGGTGCATCACCACCAGATGTTAAAATAGCAATTCTTTTCATTGTATCCTCCTTGTTAATTCATTTACGATATATTGCATTTTCCCTTTTCTCATTTCTAGATTGCCAATACCTAAATAGATCTTTTTTTCTTCTAAAATCCCTTGATATTTTTGGTATGTTTTAGGGAAGATAACAGCATCAATAATTGCTGTATCATCATAAATCTCTAAAAATGCCATCTCTTCATTATTTTTAGTCTTTATTATTTTAATCCTTTTAATCGCAAAAAGCAACTGTTGATTTCTCCTAACCTTTAATTGATTTAAGTTAGGAAGATTATACTTCTTCATAATATGATCATAACCACTAAATAGCGAATATTTTAAATTAAAACCTAAAGCTTCTTTTTCTCTTAAATTGTTTTCTTCTAAACTAAATTCATCTTTACTTGGTTCTTTTCTTACCATCTTGGATTTAAAGGCAGAAGAAAACTTAGCAATGTTATATGCATTAGTGTATTCTTCAACCATAAACTTGTGTGTTAGGCCAAATGAATCTAAACTACAACTATCAATTAAAGTCATTACATTAGCTTCACTTAAAATATCTTTTGTTCTTTCAATAAAACTATAGTAGTCTTCATATTTACCATTAGCTTTTCTTTCTGCTAATAACTCCTTACAAGTAACATCACCAATTCCTTTAACTCCAAGCAAAGGATAATAAATGTAATTATCTTTAAAAACAAACTTATCACTACTTATATTTATATTAGGAGACTTAATCACTAAACCTTTGCTTTTAGCTTCATAAATATAGTCTTGATTTAAACTCGAACTTCCTAAATTATAACTCATTAAAACAGTCATAAAGTATTTATAATAGTATGTCTTAAGATAAGCCATTTGGTATGCTACTAAGGAATAAGCAGTAGCATGGCTTTTATTAAAACCGTAAGAAGCAAATTCAAAAATCAAATCAAAGATTCTCTTACCAATATCTTGCGAATATCCTAATTTACTACTCCTAACAATGAACTTTTCTCTTTCTTTTTCCATTAAAGTTTTATCTTTTTTTGAAATAGCTCTCCTTACAACATCGGCTTCACCTAAACTATAGCCACCAATCTTTTGTAAGATAAGCATTACTTGTTCTTGAAAAACAATAACTCCATAAGTTTCTTCTAAAATATCTTTTAAATCAGGATGTAAATATGTAATTGAACTTTTATCTTTCTTACGTCTTACAAACTCAGGAATCATTGCCATTGGTCCTGGCCTATACAAGGCAACAGCAACGACAATGTCACTAAAACTATCAGGATGCATATCGCGAAGCAGACTTCTCATTCCACTTGATTCAAATTGGAAAATTCCATCTGTATCTGCATTTTGAAACAATTTCAAAACTTCCTTATCATTTAATGGTATTTGATATAAATTAAATTCATCCTTTTCGTTTTCTTTAATATATTCAATAACTTCTTCAATAATTGTTAAGTTTCTTAACCCTAAAATATCAATCTTTACTAAACCTAACTTTTCTAAATCTTCTGCTTCATAGACAGTTTGCATAATACCATCACTACTTTTAATCAAAGAAGTATGATTTACTAAATTATCACTAGTCATTACAACACCAGCTGCATGAGTTGTATAATGTCTTGGTAAGCCTTCGATTTTCAAAGCTAGTTCAATAACATTATAAATTTCTCTATGTTCTTTAATTAGTCTTTGTAAACTAGCATTTTCTGTAATTGAATCTTTTAAAGGCCTACTACTAGAAATATACTTCATCACTTCACTTAAACTGTAATTATCTAAGTTTAAAACTCTAGCTACATCTCTTACAGCTTGTTTAGCTTTGAATGTAGAAAAGGCGGAAATATGGGCAACTTTATTTAAGCCATACTTTTCCCCTAAATATTTAATAACTAACTCTCTTTTATTGTCCGGAAAATCTGTATCAATATCGGGCATTGTAATTCTTTCTTTGTTTAAAAATCTTTCAAATAACAAGCCATTACTAATCGGATCTATTTCAGTAATCCCTAAGCTATAAGCAACTAAAGATCCTGGCGCTGAACCTCTACCAGGTCCTACTAAAATATCATTCTGCTTAGCAAAACGAATAAAATCATAAACTACTAAAAAGTAATCACTAAATCCCATACCTTTAATTGTTTCTAGTTCATCTAAAAGTCTATTTACATAAAGTTCTTGGTTAACAATTCTTCCTCTTAAGCGTTTATTTAAACCAAACTTACACAAACTATCTAAGTATTCATCACTATCATTATTAACTGTTTCAAATTTAGGAAGTAAGTATCCTTCAAACTTTAATTCTAAATTAACTTTGTCTACGATAACTTGCGTATTTACTAACGCCTGATCATACTTTCTAAACAAGTCACGAAAAGCATCTTTTCCTAAAAAACTCATCCTTGTTTCTTCACTACTTAACTCATAATTAAAATTGTTAGTTCTTAAAGCATTAATTATACGGTAAGCATCAAGATCTTCTTCTTTTAAATATCTAGATTGAGCAATTGCAACTGGCTCAATTTTCATACTTTTAAAATAAGAAAGTAAAACTTCACTCGTATCTTTATCAATTTGATTTACTTGTGATAAGCCAAAATACAAATCTTTAAAAAGAGTTTGGTATTTCTTAACTAAAATATTAGCCCCAACAATATCCGTTGTTACAACCATTTTGCTTAACTCATTTTCTAAATGAGGAATAACTACAATTAAGTTATCAGTTACTTCTAAATCACTTAAACTAACTAACTTTTCTTTTTGCATCGTATCAAGTTTTAATAACTCTTGATACCCTTTTTTATTTTTGGCATAAAAAAGCAAGTAGCTATTATCTTTCTCAATTGGAACTTTCAAACCCAAAATTGGCTTAATCCCAGCTTTTGATGCAGCTTGGTAAAATTTAAAAGCCCCACCCATACTAGTATCAGTAATTCCCAAAGCAGAGTATCCACTAGCTTTAGCTATGTTAACTAGTTCAAAGATACGATTAGTACTTTCAAGTATAGAATATTCAGTTAAATTATATAACGAAACTATTCTCATAACATTCCCTCAATTTATATTATATCATAAATTCATCAGTTTGGATAAAATTATTCCAATTAAAAAAGCTAAGATTAACTCTTAGCTTTTCTTGTCCATTTTAATACAATATAGGTTATTCCTGTTGTTGCTCCGATGATCAAAACACTAAACAAAACGATTCCAAAATAATTAGTATTATCGTTTCTATAAATTTCTTGGTTTGTATAAAAGAGTTCTTTTACATCTTTATTAACGAAATCTTTTGCTAAAGTGATTTTCAATTGTTTGCTTTCTAAATCACTTGCCTCTATTGCTATCTCGCCTAAAATTACTTCATTGGCTTTTGAATAAATTGTTCCTGAAATTAAATCTTTACTATAAACAAGTTTTCCTGGTAAAGTACTAACTAAAGAAATCTTAAAATCATAATTTGTTTGCTCCTTTAACCTGTTTTCATAAATAGCTAAATTATTTAAAGCAAGCTTTTGGCGATACTCTTCTACATCATTATAAATAACAAGTTCAAGATAACGACTAATTCCATAAGGATCATAAATTGTTAAATTTAAAGCTAAAGGATTATCGTTATTGTTTATTTCATAATTGATTGCTGGAACAATAATCTTTAAAATTAGTTCTTCGTTTAAAACTAGTTCTTTATTTATTCCACCTTCTAGATAATCAATTTTCTCTAATTTAATTTTATAAAATCCTGGATTATTATATTGAGGTAAATCCAAAAAGATTTTGTTTTGCTTTAAATCAAGCCTAAAATCAACTTCTTTACCATCTACTATTACTCTTTCAATAGTCTTGTTTTCTAAATCATCTACAAAAAGATCCAAAACTATTCTTTCATCTAAACTATACTCTAAATCATACTTCTCATAATAACTATCTTCTATACGGTTCTGCTTTCCAGAAATAGTGAAATAAAAAGATTTTCTTTGGCCACTATTACCAACTAATTCTAACTTATATTCCCCTTCTTGATTTAACTGATAATTATTTAAAATAATTTTATCATTTAAATAAGCTTTACCAGTAAATTCTAAATTGTAACCTAAAGGATATAGACCATTATTTACCACATTTGTTTTCAAAAGGACTTCCTTTTTATGTAAGATTTGAAATCCTATTCCCATTTGTGTTTTAAAGTTATAGTGGAAAGGATATATACCATAAACTAAATTATCAAAATAATATTCTTCTTCAATATCAACAAGTTCAACATCACCTGCTAGAGAAGTAATTACATAGCAATCTTCAAAATCAGGGTTATAATATTTACTTAATTTTAGTTCTTCTAAAAATAAAACATCAATTAAATAATTTTTATCATCTTCATTTAAAGTTAATAATTTACCTTTCTTTCTGAACATAAAATCTTCACTATTCATAAAACTAGGATAATCTATTTTTGTAATTATTGTACTATTTTCAACACTATACAAATATACTTTATCAAAAGTGAAAACTACTAAATTAGAATCAACTTTTTCAATATGTAGAATTGTGTCTGAAAAATCTATTTTTTCCTTTAAACTTAAATCTTGATTTAAAAAGAAAAGATAATCATGATTATAAAAACCTAAATACTCATCACCAATAAATTTACAATAATAATCAATTGTTTTAGAAACCTCATAGCTTTCTAATTCTAAATCTAAATTGATAATTCCAGATAAATAATTCCTACCATCCACCTTTCCAAAGTAGCCAAAATCACCACCAGTTTCTCTTTCTTTATATCCCGAAAAATAAAACTTGCCTTGAAAATAAATTATATCTTTTAATTGTTCATCTAAAAGTCCACCTAAATATTTGCTTTTTACAAGATTAAACTCAGCATCAAGCTTAAGCAAAAAAATATTTTCTCCATATTTTTCTTCAGTTTCCATAATTTCTTTACCTTCTAGTTTTGAAGAATCATAGTTTTTATTCCCAAAAATGTAATGAAAATCATCTATTTTATAATATTTTATAAATTGAAATTGATCATGAAAAATATTTTTATCGCTAATTACTTCTAAATTTTGATTGTATCTTCTAACAAAATAAGATTTAGTTTGATAATTATAGTAGAGAATTGCCAAGTCCTCATCATCAATTATAGCTTCTGGCCTATTACTTTCTAAAATAATTTCATAAACTCCATCACTTAATTGATACTTATTATCCTTATAATAAAGCAAATATTCACCCTTAGCATCAATTATTTGTCTTGTTTCTGCTTGAGGTAAAACTAGCATTTTTTGATTAGGGTTATAATTAAAGACTAAAGTAAATAAACTAAACAATATTTTAAACATCTTTTTTCCTCCTTTTAATTAATTTTGGTAAAAATATACCACAAATTATTCCTAAAGGTAGGGAAAACAAAACGATAAAAATGCCATATTTTGCTTTTTGATATGTTTTAAATTCCACATTTGTATCTTTAAACTGCACTTCCTTTTGCCTTTCTTCTACAATCCTATATTCTATATCATTATCAATTGGCTTTTTGCTTGCAATATCTTTTAAAGATAAATCACTAATTGTGAAATACTTAACTTGCTCTCTACCATCAAAAGCTACTTGTTTAAAGATATAATATCCTTCTGTCATTACTTGATAATTATTTGCAATCGTTGCTCCATTTAAATAGCCTTTCCCATTAAACTTAAGTATTTTACCTGTATCATAAATAGCTTGATCTATAATATTATTCTTAATTTTCTTTTCTGTTTTTCCTAATGCATAGAGTCTTAAGTAGTAATCTTCTTGTTCATTAATATAAGTTTTAGTTGTTAGGGCATCAAATTCTGTTTTAAAATATTCATTTTTTGCTAACTTTTGATCATTGACGATATAGTAACAATCATAGTAAGTATAATCTTCATCTTCTAATATTTCTTCTTTCAAGATAATATGGGCTTTTGCTTCAAATAAAAGAGCATTATTTTTTTCGCCTGAAAAATAAAAATAATTATTTTTAAATCTTAAATTTATAAATGAATCCGGATTAAAATTAAAACTAAAACTATTAATTTTCTCAAAATTATCATTATATGAACTAAAATGATATTCAAGTTTACCGCTAACAATATCTTTTACTTCTAAAACTAAGTACAAATTATCATTGTTTCCTAATAAATAAAAGTCTTGATATTCTTTCCCATAAATTGTTTTACTTATAAAAAGATCTTTTACTATTTGAAAGCTATCATTATAAACTCTTAGTTTTAAATTTGTATTAGCTTCTTTTACTCCAATAATCTTATTATTAAAATTAATGAATTTATCTAAACTCTCATTTTCTTCTAGTTTTCTTGTTCCTATTTTTGAGAAACGATAATCACAATTTATTACATAAGTATCAGTATGAGTATTTAAACTTATCTCTTTAGTTTTAGCTAAGATATAAAGCTCACCATTGATATAAGCATTATCTTTATATTCTAAATCTTTGTTATCTAAAGCGAATTTTTGTAAATCAAAACCAGTAAAATCATAATTAATCTTACCTAAAACTATTCCCTTATTTTCATTAGAATAGTCTTGATAATACCCTACAGAATGTGATTTACTCGTCCAAGCAAAAAGTAAATCATAGCCAGTTGAATAAATATTTATTGGATAAGCATCATAATTACCAGTTATAACTATTTCATTTTCTAATAAACCATCACTAGATAAGGCAACTAAAACAATATTATAATTTGAAACTTGTTTATGAAAACCTAAAACATAAATCTTTCCATTTTCAATAACAGCACAGCTAAACCCACCTTCTCCAACTTGACTATATTCATATTCCCAAATTAAAGCATCATCTTTAAAGCATAAAACAACTGGAGTTTTATTATATCCTGCTAACTCTTTAGATGCTAAAACAATATAATTACCATTTTCTAAAGGATAAAAGTTTTTACTTAAACGATATTTAGTAAGATTAAAGAAATTATTAATCTTCCTAGTATAAGTAATCCCTTCTTTTAAGATCGTTTCTTTTTCTTGATATAAATCAATTGAGCTTATTGTGCTATTAGCTTTTGTAAAATAATCTATTGTTTGTTTTCCATCTTGAGTCCAAACTACATTATCTGATACAATTAAATCTCCTTTTTCCGATGCAACTGTTTCTAAATTTTGACCAATATCACTAATAATATCTTTCGCATTGATACTTAAAGTAGTAAGACAAAATAAAAACAAACCGAGTGCTATTTTTTTCATTTTTACCTCCTTTAATTATATATTATTAAAGAAGAAGAAAAATTACTCTTAAAAAAAGGCTCTTATTTAGCCTCTTTAATAATTCTTACTACATCACGAGCAATCATTAATTCCTCATCTGTAGGGATAATATATACTTTTACTTTTGATTTAGCCGTTGATAATTCTTTTGTTACACCACGAGTTTTCTTATTTAACTCTTCATCAATTTCAACACCTAATACTTTTAATCTTCTTGAAATTTGCTCTCGGCAGTACCATGAGTTTTCACCAATACCTGCTGTAAAAACAATTGCATCTAAACCACCCATTAATACATAATATGAACCGATATAATCAGCAATTCTCTTAAACTGAATATCAAAAGCAAGTTTAGCTCTCTTATTACCAGCATCCATAGCCTCTTCTAAATCACGAGAGTCATGACTAACACCACTTACACCTAAATATCCTGATTTATAATTCAAAATATGAATTAATTCTTGAACTGATAAACCTTCTTTTTCATTAATAACTTGTAATACAGTTGGATCAATATTACCACTTCTTGTTCCCATTGGAATACCTTCAAGTGGAGTAAGCCCCATCGAAGTATCTACAACTTTGCCACCTTTTACAGCTGCAAGTGATGCCCCATTACCAATATGTAGTGTTACAATCTTTGCATCTTTTTTCTTTAATAAATCCATGCAAACACTAGATACATATTTATGACTTGTACCATGAGCACCATATTTTCTAATATGATGTTTTTCATACCATTCATACGGAGTTGCATACATATACGCTTCTGGTTTCATTGTTTGGTGGAAAGATGTATCAAATACAACTACTTGAGGTACATCTGGTAAAGCCTTTTTAAAAGCCTTAATCCCAACAACATGCGCTGGATTATGTAAAGGAGCTAAAACTGATAACTCTTCAATCTTTTTAAGAGCATCTTCAGTAACTAAAGCTGAATCTTTAAAATACCAACCACCTTGAACTACTCTATGTCCTACACCTTGTATTTCATCTAGGCTCTTAACAATCCCTCTTTTTACTAAATCATCTAAGACTAACTTTACTGCTACAGCGTGATTCTTAATTGCCAATACTTGTTTTTCTTTGTTTCCATTTACAGTAATACTATAGATAGCATCATCTAAGCCAATCCTCTCTACAACACCATTAGTAATTACTTTTTCTTCAGGAAGCTCATATAATTTAAATTTAAGTGATGAACTACCTGCATTTACTGCCATTACTTTTGCCAAATTAAACACCTCTTTCTTTTATCTCATACCTTATTATTTTATCATAAATGTATTAATAATTCAATTAATAAAGAGGTGGAAATCTTGAAAAAAAGACCTCATTATTATATAATATAATAAATGAGGTACTTTTCATGAATAAGTTAATGATTAAATTAATTAAATTCTATCAAAAATATAAACCAGACCGTAAGCATTGTCGCCATTATCCAACTTGCTCAAATTATGCTTTAGAAGCTTACGAAAAGTTTAATTTCTTTTACGCAACTTTTCTAACAATCAAAAGAATTTTAAAATGTAATCCTTTATTTAAACCAAAATATGATCCCGTACCTTTATCGCGAAAGGAAAAACAAGCGTTAAAAAAGGCGGCCGAAAATTCTTCTAAAGAAGAGTCTAATTCTCTCAAAGAAGTTTAATTTTTTAGAACTATCTCTTACTGATGGTTCTTTTTTTTCTGTTTTAATATAATTAATCGTTAACTCGTAGTTTTGATTATCGCTACTTAAATGAATAATATTTTCACCTTCAACTAATGCTCTATCTTCATAGACTAGATTAGTATCAAAACCATAATATGGTCTTGTCATATCTAAAACATTAGAAATTGATAATGGTGAACTTGTAGCCATATTGATTGGATTTAACTTAATCATGAAAATTGGTGGAATATTATCTTTTACAGTAACTGTTACTGTAAAGTATGTTGTATTACCTTCGTTATCACTAGCTTTATAAATTACATCATAAACTCCTACTTTTGTTTTATTAAAGCTATAATTATCTAAATGTAACTCTACAAAGCAATTACCAGAAACAGCATCTACTGCTCTTAAACTTAATCTTATTTCTTCTAAATCTAATGTTTCATCGGTATTTACTGTATAACTATTTTCACCAGTAAAAACTGGGCCTTCACTATCAGTTACGATTACTGTAGCAGTAAAGAAAGTAGTGTTATTAGAACTATCAGCTACTTTATAAGTCACTGTATGTTCCCCAACAGTATTTTCCTTTCCTGTATAAAGATCATTTTCGATAACAATATTATCTGTAAGATTACCATCATAATCATCATGAGCTGTTATGCCTAAAACTGTCTTTAACTCTTCAACACTTAATTCTTCATTAACACTTTTTTCATAACTGTTTAAACCAGAAATTGTTGGGGGGATTTCATCATAAACCTCCAAATTTAAAGTAAAAGTTGATTCATTTAATGCTTCATCTTGAACTGAATATTGAACTAAATAGTTCCCAACTCTATTTTCTTGAGCACTATAAGTGTCAACTTTTTTTATAATCTTTGCAGTTATATTACCATCATAGTTATCATAAGCCATTAAGCTGTTTTCAAATTCCGTCAAATTAAAACTCGTTTGATATGATATTCTTAAATCTTTACTATTTATTTGACTATAAGAACTATAATCTACTCCTTGATAGGTAAAATCACTATCAGGGTTAAATAAACTTGAATCATATAAGTTGAAATAAATTTCTAAATTTTCAAATACTTGTTCTGGTGTTAAGAAATCATTACTAGCTTTAGGATATTTAAAACTTAAACGTAAATACTCAATGCTACTACTATAATCAAGTGGCGTTCCTGTTTTTGTTAGTTGTTGCCAGCTTCCTTCTTCTGCTAACACTTTATTACTTCTGTAACTACTATCTTTAAATGTAATATTGTTTAAGTTATTCTCACTTCCAGCTTTTAACCAATATGTGATACTGCTATCTATTTTAATATAACGGTATGATGTCAAGATAACATCTTCATCAGTTTCTGTCATAATAAACTGATCTTTAGAAATATAATTTATTCCTTTTGGAATAAACTCCCAGTCAATAGCCTTAATTTGTAATCCTTTTAATCCGATAATGCATAAAAGGAATAAAAATGCATTCAATATTTTTTTCATAATACCTCCTCTTTATTTGTATATTATAAAGAGGAAAGATAATTTCTTTTATTTTCTTTTAAAAAAGGTCACATTAGTGACCTTTTAACTTAATATCAATTCATCATTAATTACAGCTTTAGAAGAGAATTTTTGAAGTAAGACTGGAATAGTTAAGTTTTTCTTCTCTTCACCCTTACAATCGAAAATAATCTTCCCTTGATCTAACATAATTAGTCTATCCCCATAATTAATGGCATCTTTCATATTATGAGTAACCATAATTGTTGTTAGTTTTTCTGCTTTAATTATTTCATTGGTAATCTCTAATACTTTTGTAGCAGTATTAGGATCTAATGCTGCTGTATGCTCATCTAGTAATAATAATTTTGGATTATTTAAAGTAGCCATAATTAAAGTAATTGCTTGTCTTTGACCTCCAGATAAAGTCCCAATTTTTTGGGTTAATCTTTTCTCTAAGCCTAAATCAAATTTACTCAATTGTACAATAAAATCTTCTCTATTTTGCGCACTAAAACCCCATTTTAATGTCTTTCTTTTCCCTCGGCGCTTAGCAATCTCAAAGTTTTCTAAAACAGACATTTGACTTGCCGTTCCTTGATGAGGGTCTTGAAAAACAGTTCCAATATATTTTGCTTTTTGGTGTTGTTTTAAACTCGTAATATCTTCACCATCCAAAATAACCTTTCCAAAATCAGGCATATATTTACCATTAATAATATTTAATAGTGTCGATTTACCAGAACCATTACTACCAATAACAGTCACAAATTCACCATCTTCAATTTCTAAAGAAAGATTATCTAAAGCTACTCTTCTATCTTCTAGTATATCAGGATTGAAAATCTTTGTTATGTTCTTAAGTTCTAACATGCTTTTAATTCCTTTCTTGTTTTAAATTTTTTAATTTGTGACTTGATTAAAGGAATAGCCAAAATAGCTACAATTAAAACAGCTTGGATTAACTTCAAGAAGTTTGGATTTAAACCAAAAACATTAATTGCGATAGCTACAATTATTTGGTAAATAAATGAACCTAAAATGACAGAAATCAACCAGTTTTTAAATGTCCTCTTACCAAAAATAGCTTCACCTAAAATGATTGCTGCAAGTCCGATAACTAAAGTACCTCTTCCAATATCCATATTACTACTACCATTTTTTTGGGCGATTAAAGATCCACTTAAAGCAATTAAACCATTTGATAGGGCTAAGCCGATAATAATCATTAAATCAGTATTAATTCCCATTGCTTTACTCATATCTTTATTCATGCCTGTACTTCTAATACTCATACCAATTTCTGTTCCAAAGAAATAGTAAATTGCAAAGAAAACAAGTATCAATACTAGTGTTAAAACAATTAATTTTGAACTTTGAAAGTTTGTAATAAATGATGTAGATGGAATCATATTTTCTAAAAATGAGAAAATAGTTTTTGTTTCCCCATAAGTCATAATAACTGTTGATCTTCCACCTTGAATAACTTGCAAGTTAATGGAATATAAAGCAGTCATCATAATGATACCAGCTAAAAGAGGTGGTATTTTTAATTTTGTGTGAAGTAAGGCCGTAATAATACCTGCAATAGTTCCTAAAACAAAGGCAACTAAGACACTTAAAATAGGATTAATTCCACTAGTAATCATTACCATTGTAATTGCAGCACCCATTGTTAGCGATCCTTCACATGTCATATCCGCAAAATCTAACATTCTAAAAGAAATAAAAACACCTATAACTAAAATAGCATATGCTAATCCTTCTTGTAAGGAATCAAATAAGACACTTACTAATTCCATAACTATGCTCCTTTCTAAATAACTTCGTCAGCTTTATCTAATAATGCTTGGCTAACAGTAATACCCATTGCTTCTAAATTTGTTTTGTTTACAATTAAAGTATATGTTTCTGACACAGCAGCAGGAATATCTTGAGGTTTCTTACCATTTTTCAAAATCTCAACTGCCATTTGTCCTGTTTGTCTTCCTAAATCACGGTAGTTAATACCAAATGTAATTGAAGCTCCATCACGAACTTGATTTTCTTCACCAGCAATAATTGGTTTCTTTGTACTTAATGAAAGATTTGTAAGTAGTACCATATTTTGAGCTAACATATTATCCGTTGGTACATAAACAATATCTACATCATTAAATAAACTTCTTGCAACTTGATCAATTTGGTTAACTTCACTAATTGTTTTTACAACAGTAGTCATTCCTAAACTTTCAGCTGCTGCAACACCCATTTCTACTTGAACTCTTGAATTTTCCTCATTTGAGTTATATAAGAAGCCAATCTTAGTTGCCTCAGGTAAAAGATCTTTTGCAAGCCCTACTTGTTCTACTACTGGGTTCATATCACTAGTACCAGTAATATGACCTCCTGGTTTAGCCATTGACTCTACAAATCCATGAGCTACTGGATCAGTAACTGCTGTAAATAAAAGCGGTGTCGTTTTATTTGCTTCAATTAAAGCATTTTGGGCTGCTGCTGTTGCGTTTGTGGCAATAGATAAAATAAGATCTGATTTTCTTACTAAACTTTTTGCTTGTTGCATCATAACAGTTTGGTCTGCATTAGGGATTTCAAGAGTAACTTTAATATTCTCTCCATCCTTAAATCCATTTTCTTCTAATACTTCTAAAAAGCCAATTCTCGCTTCATCTAAAGCAGGTGCTGCAACAAGTTGCAAAATCCCGATTTGTGTTTTATCATCTTTCTTACAACCTACTAATAAAACACCAAATATAAATACTAAAATCATTCCTAGCATTCTTCTTAATTTCATTTTATAAACCTCCTTAAATTAAAAAATGTGTTATAAGTAATAACACATTTTAATCTAATAATATTTTAGAATACTGTTATTACTTATCAATTAAACTTTTACGTTTGATATCATAATAACAGTTATATTGGCACTTTCACAACAGGAAAAAGGCCAAGAAACCTTTATGATATCCTTGGAAAGTAATAATAGTAATAAAATTTGTTTTGAAAATTAACTAACATAGTTCTTTTCCTCCTAATTTTATTATTTTCATTATACCCCATATTTAAATGAATGTCCAGCATTTTCATCACATAAAACGTTTACATCCACTAACTACTTAAATCATCTTTAAAAGTATAGTTTTGATTAGCTTTTATTAAATTCATAAAAGCATCATTTCTTTTTAAGAAATAAAATAAAACTACCCCTATAATCATTACAACTGCTTCTCCAATTGCAACTCCTAGAACACTTAACCAAAATGGCAACTCTAAAATTAAGTATAATTCTAACCCAACAATAAAAGCATTAAACACAGTTGGAAAGATCCAAGTAATAAATAAGTGTTTAGAGTACATAATACAGATTAAACTTAAAACAGTAGCTAACGTTCCAAAGATGACATCATAAATACCCATTGGACTAAACATATTAGCAATAATACAGCCAACAACTAATCCTAAGAAATAGTCTTTTCTAAAGAAAACAAGCAAAATCAATACTTCAGAAATTCTAAATTGAATGTTTTCAAAAGAAAAAGGATTGATAATTGTAAAGACTACATAAAGCGCTGCTATTAAAGCATTCCTCACAATAACTTTCATTTTTACCTCCTTGTTTTTTATTTTAGATGGTTATGCAAGGCGAACATCTAACAAAAGTAATTATATCACTAATTACTATTATTTACTAGTTTTATCATTAAAAAGATTAAACTTTTTTTGAATTCTTTCAAATAAATTCATCAAAGGTTTATAAAGCAAGATCAAAAACAACATATTTGAAGCCATATAACCAATTGTTGTTGGGGTTGAAATAATGATAAAGTTAAAATAATCTTTAAAATTAAATCCTGATGTTACTTGAAGTGTTGTCCAAACATCAATCAAGAGAACATAAAAGATTCCTGATAACCCTCCTAAAAATAAAACAAAATAGATATTTTTCTTTAAAAAATTATTCTTAAATAAACCAGCTAAATAACCTATAATCCCAAAACCAAACATCTGAAATGGTGTCCATGGTCCTTGTCCAAAATAAAAGTTGGAAATAGCCATTGTTAAAGAGCCAATCATAAACCCTGCTTCTTTTCCAAAAATTAAAGCAGCAATAATAATGATTGCCCCAATTGGTTTAATACCTGGTAAAGGTGCAAAAAGAATTCTTGAAACGATATTAATAGCAATAACAATTGCCACTAGAATTAACTCTTCAATTTTAGGTTTTGAGCCTTCAAAAGATAAATAGAATGGTATTAATGCCAATATCGCAATTAAGACAGAAATAATTCCATATTGTTTTGAATCAAGTAAAAAATAAAACAAAACCAAAATTAAAGGAATTAAGCCAAATATGACCGCATATCTAATTATCTTTTTCATCTTTAATTCCATTCTTCATAGCTATCTCTACAAGCTCAGGAACAGTAATAACTTTATCATAAAGCTTTCTTGATGCAAGTGAAGCAACAGTTGTATAAAAATTGCTGTTGCTAAAGAAACTATGACTATCAGTTAGGCTTAAAACTTTACCATTAAACATAATTCCAACTCTATCGGCAATACTTGCAATAAACTCTAAATCATGCGTTGCAATAATAATCGTTGCCCCTTCTTTTTGTAATGCTAATAATATTTTTTTTAGTTCTTCTCTTAAACTAAAATCCATACCTTTAGTTGGTTCATCTAAAAGTAAAATCTTAGGCTTCGAAAGCAAAATTTTTGTAAAAGCACATTTTTGTAATTCTCCCCCAGATAAGTCATAAGGACTCATTTCTAATAAATTTTCAATCCTAAATTTCTTAATTAATCTATTTAATAAATCTTTATCTAAATCTAAACTCTTTACATAATACCCTAAGTCTTCACCTACAGTTCGTTTTAAGAATAATGTTAGAGGATCTTGTGGTAAATAAGCTATTAAATTCTTATATAGTGAATTACCTTTATATTTCTTAATATTCTTATTTTCAATCTCTATTTTACCTGAATAGAAAGTTCTAATTCCAGCTAAATTTTTAAGTAATGTTGTTTTACCAACACCATTTCCCCCAACAAATCCTAAGATCTCATTATCATAAACAGTTAAAGAAAGCTTTTCTAAAACATCTCTTTCTTTCTTGCTATAGCGATAATATAAATCTTCTGCTTTAATGATTTCTTTTTCAAAATCTTTTATCTCATACTCAAAATTAATCTCATTTTTGTACTTACTTTTTAATGCTTCCTTAACATCTTTCAAATGAAGCAAATTCCCTAAATTTAAATGTTTGGAAATTTGTAATGTTTTTGATAAGAAATTAAAATATTCTTCATTATTGCCAAGAAAATCAATTGCCTCATCTTTAACTCCAAAATAAAGCATCTTTCCTTGATCTAAAACTATCACTTTATCAGTAAACTCTAAAACATCTTCTAAATTATGTTCAACTAAAATAATTGTAATTCCAAAATCTTGATTAATTCTTTTTAAAATCTCTAAAAACTTTTTTCTAGTTAGTGGATCTAATTGTGATGATGCTTCATCTAGCAAAATGACTTCTGGATCTAATACTAAAAGTGATGCCAAACTTACAAGTTGGGCTTCTCCTCCAGAAAGTTCCATTGTATGTTTATTAAGTAAATCATTAATATCTAAATAATTTACTATCTCCGCTAGTTTAGCTTCCATAACTTCCTTTTCAATACCTCTTGCTTCTAAGCCAAAAACAATCTCATGATAAACTTTATCACTAACAATTTGTCTTGAAGGATTTTGAAACATATAAACAATCTTATTTGAATCATAATCTTTTAAATCAAGTCCATTAATCTTTACTTCCCCTTTTAATGAACCACTAGGAGTAATTTCTTTCTTCAAAAGCCTAAGTAGCGTTGTCTTACCACACCCAGTCTTACCTACAACCAAGCAAAAATCACCTTTCTCTAAAGAAAAGTTAACGTTACTTAAAGTAAAGGTATCATCTAAATATCTAAAACTTAAATTTTTCGCCTTAAGAAATGCCATTTTAAGCTCACTCCTATCTCATAAATTAATGGTAGCATCATAAACAAAAAGCTAGCACTAAACAAAATAATACTATAAATATTTATTTTTAACTGTCCTATAACTGGGTAATAGTAAAAGTATAAATGTCCTTGATAATTACAATAAATATAAAAAGCTAACAATAAAAAACCAAATAATAGAAGTACAAAATCTTTTAACTTAAAAGCATAATTATGATAATAACTTCTTTTACCTTGTTTATAACCTCGAGCCTTCATACTTAAACTTAAAGTTAAATAATGCTCTAAAGACCAAGTTATTAATGCAAGTAAAATCTGATAACTTATACTTAATCTTACACTTAAACTTTTAGTTTTCTTCATTCCTAAAGTAGTCTGAGTATCAATAAACTCTTGTTTCTTTCTTTTCATTTCTGGAATAAAACGTAAAACTAAAGCAATAATTATAGCTAGATTAACTGATACCCTAGAAAACAAATACATATTCTTATCAGTATCCATTGTATAAGAGAAAATTGAACTCCATACAATAATGCTAACTAGGGCTATAGAAATAGCTAAACCAAAAATAATTGATTCCTTAGTAATAGCTTGTTCATTTAAGAAAAAGAGAATTGTTGAACCACGATGATTAAACAATGGATTTATTAAAACAATAAACAAAATTGTGAATAAATAAAAGCCGATATTTCCTAAAAAGATTTTAAAATCGTGATAATACAAAGAATAAAATAAACTAACTACCAACGAAATTCCTAAAATCATAGGATTATAAGTAAATAAAGTAAAGGTCATATTCAAAATAAAGAAGAGAAAAATCGTAAGTGGATGGAAACTCTTAATCTTATTCATGAACATCTCCTAAAAGATCATTACCCATATCGCAAGAATACTTTAAAACGACTTTATCGCCATTTTCTAAATAAACTTTATCTGATGATTGCCCCGATCTTTCCCCATTTACATAAAATAACCATCCACTTAAAGGTCCACAATCAAATTCATACAAATCATATATTCCTTCAATATAATAACTGCCATTAAGTCCTTCACCTTCTAAATTAAACCGATAATATCTACTAGCTCTTTTTAGAATTGACATAACCGTGTCTTTATTTCTTAAAACTAAAGTCTTCTCTTTTAAGAAAATCCCATCATCAGGAATAATACCTTCATCAAGTAAAGATTGTTTAATATTTTCAGTTTTATTTATTAATACTTTACATTCAATCTGTAAATAAACTACTTCACTATCTTCAGTAATATTCTCAGTATTTCTTAAATAGTATTCATCAACACTTTCAATCTTTACTCCAAAAATTAAACCAACTACAACTAAAACTAAAAAGGCAAATAACAATAAATCTCTTCGTTTCATAGCCTTTTAGCCCTCCTACGTTTAATAATTACAAAAACTAATGTAGTTGTTAGGCCAATAAAAGCAATAATCAAACTTAAGTAAATATAGAAAGATAAATCTTTCTTTTCTTCTCCTATTACTTTCAAAACTTCGTTATAATCTTCTGTAATATAGTCTTTACCACCATATTTTAAGGACTCATAACTTTCTTTAATTAAAAGTGCTTCTTCTTCGTCTTCTTCAGTTTTATCAAGAAAATCCTTAATTTGTTTATTTAATCTTGCAACTTTAATTTCTTCATCTTTAATTAAAGAAATAGCATCAATAATTAAACTATCATCTTTCTTTAAAATATCGTAAAGTTCTTTATAATATAAATACTTATTATATTTAGAAATCATTATTTCATTTAAATCTTGCTCAATAGCAGCACTATTATAATTATCTATTACTAATGCCTTAATTACTACTTCTGGATATTCTTTTTCTTCATTTAAAACAATGCCATTTTCCACTAATTTTTCTTCTAACTTATTATAGTTATAAATATAGAAACGGTCGCGGTAAGGAATTGATAGATATTCTTGATATAATGCTTCTAAATTAGTAGTGCTATTAATTGCATCAATCTTGCTTTTTAAATTAATAATTTTTGCTCTTTCAGTTTCACTAAATTCAGGAAGCAAATCATAATAAGTTCTTTGAGAATTTAGATATTTATTATAACTTAATAATGCTTCTTCAGCTTGTCTTGTAGCTATTTCTGAATAATTATCTCCTCTTTTATATTTACCTTCTTCTAGTTTATATTTATTTAATCCATCTAAAACAGTATTACCATTTTTAATAAATCTTGTATCAAGCAATGGATCAACACCTAAACTTGATAGTGCTAAAAGAACTTGCGAAGTACTCTCGCAGTTATAAGAACCAAAGGAAGAAAAATCTCCATCTTCACCTTGAAGACTACCTAAAGTATCTAAAGCTGTATTGATTACATCTTTTACTCTTACATTAATAATTCTATTTTCTCTTTTTGAATAGACTCTATATTCAGTTAAATCATTTTGATATTTACTTAAAGCAAGTAAAGTCATTGAGGTAATATCAGGATCTGGGACTGTCCCAATATAAGCAAATCCCCCTGCCTTTAATTCTTTCTTTAAGATCTCATGAATAATATCTTCTCTAGTATAATAGTCTTCAATTTCATCATTTGGAAATCTCATACTATCAAGTGCTAACAAACTAAAGATTAAACTATTTAGCCCTTGTTTTTCTAAAAGATTTTCCTGTTTAGTATCAAAAACACCTATTTTTAATAAATCGTATTCTTGATTATCAATACTTATATTTCTAGGATCTAAATTACAAGCAAGTGATGCAAAAATCAAGCGATGATATTCAGTCATTTTATCAGTCTCTAACGTTTTTAAATATTCTTTTATTTGGGCGCGATAATAAATTTTATTAAAATCTTGGTCTTGTTTATAATATTTTAAAACTAACCAATCATTTACAGAACTATAGTTTATCTCTTCACTTTCAGCTTTTAAGTTAATACTAAAAGCAAAGCCAAATAAAAGCAAGATAAAAATAAGTGCTCTTTTCATACTAATCTCCTTTCTTTATTAAAAAACTACCCGAAAAGGGTAGTTTTGTTTTTATAACTAATAACAAATTTCCCTCCGAAATTCTTATTTATAATCTCGGCAGGTCTCCTGACTTAAAGCATCATCATACTTTATAGATCTTCCCAAAAGTTTCCTTTAAGTGATCATAAGTAATAAAGTACTCCACTTCTACAGTAGCGGGGGCTGTTCTAGATTCTAACTAGATTCCCTTTTAATTTTGCATCAAAAACCAAAATTATTTAATATTAAATTTTTAAATCACCTTTTTTAATAAGGTTATATTTTCTAAAGATTATATCAATAATCCACACTAAAACAATTGGCAAGATAATTTGTAAGATTAAAATTGATAAAATGCTTCTAGCATTAACTCCCATTGAAGTTATCGTTTCAATCTGACCAACTAAACCAGAAGTTCCCATTCCCGCACCAATTGATGTTGTTGTCATTTTAAATACCATAGTCGATAGCGGTCCTAAAATCGCACTAACAATAATCGGTGGAAGCCAAATGATTGGCTTTTTTAAAATGTTTTTAAATTGAAGCATACTTGTACCAATAGCAACTGAGATAATTGTTCCAATATTATTATCTTTTCTACTCATAACTGCAAACCCAAGCATATTGCTACAGCATCCAACTAAAGCTGCACCACCTGCAATTCCTAAAATATAAGCATCAGCTTCACTAAATCCAGCATTAATAGCATTAGTTCCTAAATGAATAGAAATAGCAATGGCAGCTGAAGAAATTGGTGCTGTTAGAGCCATCCCCATAACAACCGAAATAACTAATCCCATAATAAAGGGTGTTGCATCAGTTGCAAGAATAATGAATTTGCCAATATAAGAGATCAAAGTAATAATTGGTTTAGTTACAATTAAACTAAAACACGCAGCAGTTAATACTCCAAGAATAGGAACGATAATAATATCTACTGGTGTCTTTTTTGTAAGAACTGTATTCATAACAAAAATTGTTCCAATAACTACAACATAAATTACTAAAGGATCACTAGAAGTTCCTGAAAAATCTGTCCACCAACTAGCTGTACTTGGAGTATAAGCTTGAGGAAATAAAACAGCAATCCCACCAGCAATTGAAGCAACAATTAGCTTTAGACCACTAAGTTTTAAACTCATACTGACGCCAATACCGATACCAAGTCCCATTAACCCTTTAATAACCGAAGCTACAGTTAAAATAATTGTCTTTACTTCTTCTGGTAAAGGAACGTATGTAGCAAAAGTAGTTAAAATTGTCCCTACAAGTAGTGTAGCAAAAAGGCCATAAGCCATGCCATTTAAAGTTTTAATAAAGAAATCTAAAAGACCTTTATTTTCCCCAACATAGCCGTCTTCAAAGTTAAATAGTTTCATCCTTTAAAAAGCAAAATTTCCTTTTGTAAATACTTTAACTTTTTTGCCATCTTGTGTTGTTCCAACAATTTCCATATCGCTAGAACCAAACATAAAATCTACATGTGTCATTGATTTATTATAACCTTTTTTCACTAATTCTTCTTCACTTAAAGTATAGCCGTCTTTAATATTCATTGTATAAGCATTACCTAAAGCTAAGTGGCATGATGCGTTCTCATCAAATAAAGTGTTATAGAATAAAATACCCATATTAGAAATTGGTGAATTGTGAGAAATTAAAGCAACTTCTCCTAATCTTGATGAACCTTCATCAAGTTCTACTAAAGTCTTTAATACTTCTTTTCCTTCTTTAGCACCATAGTCTACAACTTTACCATCTTTAAATTCAAAGTAAAAATCTTTAATTAATACTCCTTGATAATTTAAAGGCATTGTAGCTACAACTTTACCATTTACCCCATGACTATGTGGCATTGTGAAGATTTCTTCAGTCGGAATATTAGGTGAAAATGAAACTCCATTTTGGGCAACTTCTGATCCACCACCCCAAATATGTCCTTCAACTAAATCTACAACTAAATCAGTTCCAAGTTTATTCTTAAAATGTAATGATTTAAAATTATATTTATTTAGTTTTTCACGATGGTCTTTTAATTGTTTATGATGTTTTGCCCAGTTTTCTACAACATCTTCGCCTTCTCGAACACGGCAAGCCTCTAATATAACATCCCATAATTTATCAATTACTTCATAATATGGAACATTAGGGAATACTTTTTTACCCCATTCTAAATTAGGAACAATGCCAATTGTCCATTGTGAACCATTACTCATCATATATTGACGGTAAAAACCAACTTTTTCATTGGCAGCTTTACTAGCAATAACAAATTTCTTCGGATCAATTCCTTTCATTAAATCTGGATTTGGTGAACCAACTGAAATTTGTGCAACTTTGTTTTCCATAAAATATTCTAATCTCTTTACATTATATTCTGGAAATTCTTTTAAAGTTTCTTCACTTGCATATTGATAATACATTTTATTATCTTCACCATAATTCCAACTTACAATAACTTTTTTCGCCCCAGCTTGATATGCTTCTTCAATAACTAATTTTGTAAAAGCATGGGCTTCTACTGGTGCATTTAAAACAACGATTTGATCTTTTTGGACATTAGCTCCAACTCTCACAATCAATTTCGCATACTCTTTTAATAATGTATCTTTCATAACCCCTCCTCATAAAATGCATATAAAATTGCATTAGAATTATTATAACCTATTTTCACTATTTTTTCAAGATTTACCGAATTTTTACTCCAATATTTTATTTTCTTATTGTTGAACTCTAAAGGTAATAAGACTTCATTTTGATAATATAATTTACTAACTAAACTATTAGTTTTTAAAACTAAGTTTTCTTTTATCCCTTTCCCACAATAATCTACTGTTTTAGGCATTCCTTTACTAAAGCGACCTAAAATTAAAGAGTTTAGTTCAAATCTAAATTGCAATTCAGAACCAAATTTGCCATCTTGATAATCTAATAAACTAGCAATCTCATCTTTTAAAATATTTGACTTCAAATATTTGATTAACCATTGCCATTTATCAAACATTAATTTATTACGGAAAAACTCATTAAAACAGCCATCACTTTGATAAACTAAATCAACAATCTTTCCTTGCTCTACAGTTTCATGAATTTCTTTTGTTAGGTTTAATTGCATAACTTTATTGAAATCATTTAATAAATCATCATAGATTTCCTCAAATGATTTATAACCATCATTAGAACAAAGCGTTACGGAATAAGTCCACTTTGGATATAACTCTAAACCTTCTTTAACTTTCCCATCAAAAGGAACTTGACAAGCCTCATCTAAAAACCAACCAGAAAAAATAGCATTGTTTTTAAAAGGTCTTACTTTTCCCTTAGTTTTATTTTTCCTATATTGATCTTCATAAACTTTAGGAATATTACTTAAATAATCCCAAATCTCTGCTGACTTCTTAATTGCTGGTGCTTCACTACTTGCTTCTAATTCTTCTTTTGTTTGAAAATAAAAGTATTTAGCACTATCAACTAAGGCAGCCCAAGAGTTTGCAAAGAACAGTTCGGCCTTTTCTTCCTTACATCCTTCAGTTGTACGCCACAAGGCAAAGAAAACAATTAACTCTTCAATCAAATCAATAAATAACTGATTTTCTACACAATATCCAATAAAATATTTAGGACTTTGTTCTTCAGGATGTCCTGACTTAGTTTCTTGTAAGAAATACTGTCCTGCATATCTTCCTATTAAATACGGTGGATAATTTAAAAACTCTTCAAAATCAATTTCTTTTAATTTCGTTTTAGGATATTTTCTTAAAACGAAATCATATAGTTCCTTAAAAAAGGAATATTTTAAACTTTGTTTGGAAGAAAAATAACCTCCTTGTAACTGATAATTAATACTCATCATGAACCTTAACTTTCAAAATAACTTCAGCTGGAATAGACTGAACAGTATTATAAATAGAACAATATTTAGCTCCTTGACCGGCAGCTTTCGTAATTCTATCTTTATTATCTTTTGACCAAATCTCTACATCTACAATTACGTCTTTTAATAAGGCAACACTTGATTCATGTTTTTCACCATCAATTGTAACCTTAACTTTATCAAATTCTAGTTTTTGCTTTCTACATAAAGCTAAAAATGTGTAATAATAACAACTTCCTAAAGCTCCATATAGTAAATGGTATGGGGCATATTCACCTTCACCATCACCAATTTTAATTTCACCTCTTGGTGCTATTACTTTACCTTTAGCTTCATTTTGGAATTCTAATTTAATTTGATCAGTTTTCATCTTCTATCTCCTTATCTTTAAGATCAATTTTACCTGCTTGAATATCATCAAATCTCTTACTGATTTTGTCACTAGTAACCGAAATATCTTTCGCGTTATCTACAACTTTATCAATTGTTTTTCTAAATTCTTCCCAACGTTTTCTATATCTTTCAAACTCAATTGCTAATGCTTTTAATTCATCTAAAATTACTTCAGCTTGTTCATCTCGTCTCATATTTGTAACTGTAACATTAATTAAAGTTAGTATTGCAACAAGTGTTGTTCCAGATGTAATCCACACATTTTTCTCATAAGCATAATCTACAATCTCACTATAAAAATGATTAATCATATCTGAGAAAATAGCTTCTGAAGGAATAAACATTAAAGCAAATTCACTAGTTTCACCATGGATAATATACTTTCTACTAATATCATCAATATGTTTCTTTACAGCACTAACAAAAGCTGATTGCAATTTCTTATCTTTAATATCTACAATCAAATTCTCATAAGCATTTAAAGGAAACTTAGAATCAATTGCAATTGTGTTAAGTGGTTTAGGTGCAAACACAACTGCATCTGGTTTATCACCAGTACTTAGTTTCTTTTGCGTATCATACAATACTTTATTATCACCAAATACTGTCTCTAAAATTTGGTTTAGTTGTAATTCACCTAATCTTCCCCTAGTGTTTTTATTTGTAAGAACACTATTTAAATCCAAAACATCTTTTGATAATTTATCCATTTTCTTCTGAGCTTCATCAATTATTGCAAGTCTCTCAGTAACATTAGTAAATGTTTTTTGATTGTCTTTAAAACCTTCAACTAAACTAGCATTTACTTTTTCGTTCATTGAAGTTAAATTCTCATTTAACTTCTCAATAACTTTTTCTCTAAAAGTATTTAAATCGCCTTGATTTTCTTTACTAGATTCCATAATCATTTTAATAATATCTTCTTTAATCTTGGCATTTTCTGTTGCTAGTAAATACTTAATAGCATCTTCATTAATTTCACTTGTTTGATCTTTTTTCTTTAAAGCAACAACTAATACTAAAGCAATTAAAACTACTAATAAAACAATAGCTACAATTAATAAAATAGTTTCAGTTCCCATTATTTTCCTCCTTTTTTTCCATAAGTTTTATCTTATATGTATAAGCAGCTTGCAGTAACATACTTTTTACTACATCAACATCTGCCACATTCTCCATATGATGGATTCCTTTTTTCGTAAGAAATCGCAATTTGCCTGCTTTATTGATAATTGATTTACCATAAATATTAGCATCTAAAAAATCTTCAAAAGAAATGATTATTTCTTTATTTCGATAATTCAATTTAAGCGAGTTTTCGTTAATTTGGATTTTCTCTTTTGGTTCTAGTAGTGTTGCAATAAACATTGCTAGGGCTACTAAAAATAACACAGCTGAAATAATTAAGAAAGCTACATACTCTTTACTTTCATTAAGCATCTTCGAAAACATTACAATTAAGAAAACTAAAAAAGCTTCAATAATTCCGTAAAAAACAATATAACTATAACTTTTATAACCCATAGTTTTATAATTCATCTTTAACTCCTATAATCAGAGGCACACTTAATTCTTTATCAGTAAAGCCAGCATGATGACCTTTCATCAAAAATCCCTCTTTACAAACAAACATATATTTGTGAGTAGCAACGGCTAGATAATCACCTAAACTATTCTTTAGTGTTTTATGTGGGATTCCTTTGCCATATAATTTCATTGCTTCTTCTCTAGAAAGTAAAGAATAGTATTTAGAAAAATGTTTCTTAAAAGTCTTTTCAAACTCTTCTTTATCTTTCACATGAAAGATTTGTGCCCTTGGCTCACCACTAGGCATTTTCTCTAATGTTTTTAGTAGCTCAGGGTACTCTTTTAAATATATAGGCTCTACATCAACTTGGCCATGATCAGCTACAATTATTAAAAGGGTATCATCTTTTAAGTTCTTCACAAAAGCTTCTAGTTCTTGATTCATTGTTCTTAATTTAGCTTTGGCTTCTTTTGAACTAGGACCATACTCATGCATTGTGCCATCAGGCTCATCACAATAAAAATATGTATACGATTTTTCATCTTTATCTAAAATATCTTGTAATTGCTTTAAACCTTCTTTAAATGTTGGATAACCATTTTCTCTAAACGAAGGATAAATTTCATATTCCTTTACATTTAAATTCGTTAGATTTGATTGATAACTTAAATAATCTTCTGTCTTATAATTTTCATGTTTCTTATCACCATAGAAATCATCAGACATAAACAAAACAATTGAAGGCTCGTTAGCTTTTAAATATAAATGCCAACCAAGCCAGCCATGTTCTAGTGGTGTTTTACCTTGAAGTAAAGATGATGTTGCACTAACAGTAGTTGGCGGAAAAACAGATGAAATTACATCTTTAATATTCTTTCTTAAGAAATCATTAGCATCTAAAGTATCATTAATAAAACTAACACCCATTCCATCAAGTAGCATTAACACTACTTTATCATATCCCTTTTCTAAATAAGCATCTAATAGTTTATTTGTAGGATAATGATGTTTTCCTTTATAGTATTTAGCTAAAGACCGATTTACATTAATTAAAGAATCATCATAATTAATCTTTAAATCAATTTTTCGATAACTTTCAATAGTATATATAGTTTTAAATCCTAATTTTGCATATGTATGATTACTAACCTTGTTATCATTATCAACTAATAAAACAGCTGTTTTACCTTGCTTTTGAATTAAAGTAATAACATGTTTTAATAAACTTTGCATATAACCCATATTACGACATTCTGGTTTTGTATAAGCATAGCCAATTTCAATATAACTTTGATAAACATTGCCGATTGTAATAAAACTTACTATCTCTTTATCAATATAGTAACCATATGAAGTTTTTTCTTCAACTAACTCTTCAATATTTTTATTTTTAAGATCTTCATTTAACTCTAAGAAAAATGAGCGAAACATCGGGACAAGTTGAGCTTTATCTTTAGTAACTTCTTTAACATTATGATCACTATAATTAACCTTTTCTAAATATTCCATTAACCCTAGCGAAGAATGAAATACTAACCTATCTTCTGTATGTTTAATAAATTCAGCTACAATCTCATAATTAGCACTAATACCTTGATAGTTTAGTTTATGTTTTTTAATTACTAAAACAAGTTCCTTAACTAGCTCTACATCCCCAACAACTACTAAAGGACGATTGATAATATTACTTGCAAGTAAAACTTTATCATCTTGTGTTAGTTTTAAATTATAGTTATCACTAGATAATTCAATTTCCGAAGTTTTAATTGCAGTTTTATATAGTAATTGATTTTTAAATTCATCTTCTAAAATATAACTTTTATTATCTAAAAAGAACTCTTTTCCATTTTGATAAAACTTAACCATAATTATTTCTCCTTAATGAATTGCTCTAGATCAGCTATTAACTCTTCATTATCCTTTGAGTTTAGTAAAAGATGAGTTGAAAATGGATAAATCTTCACAATCGTATTTTCATTAACGCACCTTTCCCTGACAAAATGAATTGATTTTTCCGGAACAAGTTGATCAAACTGTCCCCAAGCAAGATAAGTAGGGGCAGTAATTTCACCTAAATTAGCATTACAATGTTTAATAACTTTTCTAAAAGTGCGGTAAGCTTTATAAATATATTTATGAAAGAATCTACTAAATAAAATTGAGATTGATGTTGAATCATCAGTTTTTAAATTATCTAAAAATTCTCTTGATTCTTTTTTAAGATCTTGATCATAAGTCTTATCCGCAATTCTTAAATCTTGAAAGGCAGAAACATAAGCTTTGATTTTAGTAAATGGCATTCTTACATTAATATATTTATTAGCAGGAGCTAGTAAGATTAATTTACCTACATGGTTTTTACTTGCTAAATAGCTAGCAATAGCTCCTCCCATTGAATAACCAATCACATCTATTCTTTCATATTTTAGATGAAGTTGTTCGTATACTGAATGAAGATGTTCAAACGTATTTTCTAATGTAAAGTCATCATAACTATCATCAGCGCTATGACCAGGAAAAGTAATAGCTTCAATATGATCATAATACTTTTCTAAAACTGGCAATAAATTATTAAAATCATTTTTGTTTGATAAAAAGCCATGTAACAAAAGTGCTGCTTTCATATTTTCTCCTTTCTTATTAAATAAAAGCACTAAATATTAGTGCTTCTTAAATTATTTAAAGTCTATTGGTCTTATTTTTTTCTTGGTCTTTTAAATATTTAACTAGTCTTTTCAATCCTTCTTTTAAAACACTTTCTGGGCAAGCAAGATTAAAACGAATATAACCATCATAGTTATCGCAATAATCACAACCAGAATTTACCGCTAGTTTGTATTTTTTTAAATCTTCAATAATTTGGGCGCTAGTTTTATTTAAATATTGCAAGTTAATCCAAAGCAAGTAAGTACTTTCGGGACTGGCAAACTTTAAGTGCGGAACTTCTTTATTTAAATAATTTCTAGCAAGTTCATAATTTTTATATAAATGTTTTTGTTGTTCAACAACCCAATATTCACATTCATTATAGGCTACTTCACAAGCAAGTAAACTAAGTAAGCTTGCTCCACCAATTTTATAACAATCTAAATGCTTGCGAACATTAGCTTTAATTTCTTCATTTTTTATAACTAAATTAGCAATCTTTAACCCAGCAATATTAAATGTTTTGCTTGGAGAAATACAAATTGCCATTTTATCATGTAAATCAAAATATTTACCTACAGATGTAAACTTATGACCATAAATAATTAAATCAGAATGGATTTCATCTGATACTAAAAAGACATCGTACTTATTACAGAGTTTTACAATCTTCTCAATTTCTGCTTTAGAATAGATTTTCCCAACAGGATTATGAGGATTGCATAAAATATACATTTTAGCTCCCTCTTTAAATTTATTTTCCAAATCTTCAAAATCTAAACTATAATACTCGTTATCATTAATTAAATGGTTTAAGGCTAATTCTCTGTTGTTACCTTCAGTTAAACTAAAGAAAGGTGGATATACTGGAGGATTAATCACAATTTTATCTCCTTCTTTAGTATATAAATTTATTAGTAAAGCAATTGACTCTAATACTTTATTCATGATAATAATATCATCTTGCTTAATACTAAAGCCATATCTTCTTTTACACCAATTAATAACAGCTTCATAATAACTATCAGGAACAATCGTATAACCAAAAATACCATGTTCAACTCTTTTTAATAAAGCTGCTTTAACTTCTTTTGGTACTTCATAATCTGAATCAGCGATTGTGAAAGAATAAACACCATCTTCTACTGTATCCCATTTAAAACAATTTGTTCCTCTTCTATCAACAACTTTATCAAAATGACTCATTATAATGTCCCTTCTTGTTTTCTTTTTAATAACATTTTAATTGTAAGATAAATTGTAAATCCAAATAAAGCCATTAAGATTACAGCTATCACAATCGAAAAAATGAAAAATTCTTTTGGTACTTTATCAAAATCTTCATGAACTGAATAATTATCATAATTCTTGAGAATAATACTATTATTAATAATAAGTGCAATCAAAAACATTTCACTAAGTCCCATTAGAGTTGTCATCGCAATAAAGAAAATACTATTTTTAGAATATTTTTGCTTCTTTTCAACTGTCTGTTTTTCTTTCATATATCCTCCTAATAAGTAATAATTATTTCTTTTTCTTCTACTCGATATTTTATTCTTAAACTATCTAGTATTTTTTTAACTGGTAATAACTGATAACCATTAACTTCTTTAACAGACCCTCCCCATAAACTTAAAATATGACTAATTTTACCTTTTTCAATTTCAATATAATTTTCAGTCAGTTTAGGAAAAGTTAATAATCCTTCAGCTAAAGTTAGGGCAGGTACATAATATTCCCCGCATTTACAAACTACTTCTGTAGGCATATAAATAGACCTACCATCTAATTTACTTACTTTGCTATCTAAAGAAATAGTGAAACAATGTTCCTTTTCTTGCTTAAGATAAGTATTGAAAAATGCCATTAGAACATCAGTTAAACAATCAGACTTATTATCAATGTTATAACTAATATGTCCCCCGTTAGTAATAAAGCAAATTCCTACTTTTTGTTCTAAATTGAAAAACATACAACTAACAACACCATAAGCTGATCCCGTATGACCCCTTAAAATTGAAGGACCAAATTCATTAGTAAGTTTCAATGATATTCCTTTACCTCTATAACTAGGATCATCGGTATAACCAAACCATTGGAATTGCGTCATATACTCAACTGATTCTTTTTTTAAAATTCTTATATTTTTATACTTACCATCATTTAGTAAAACAATTAAAATCTTTGCTAAATCTTCCATACTCGTAAACAAGCCACCAGCAGGTCCACGGTAATTTTCACCTAATGGAAACTTAGGATAGAATCTTTCTACAAACGAAGCAAAAGTACGACTTAATTTATAATCATCATTAACTAAATCCCTTTTATAAATACTAGAACCATACTCTATAGCTTTAATATCTCTTGGATTAAAACTAGCATCCATCTCTAATTTATCTAAAATTGTTTTTTTAATCCACTCAGTAAAGTATTCATTAGTTATTTTCTCAATAATGCATGCTAAAATACCAGTTCCAAAATTTGAATAGATGAAAAACTTTCCTGGTTCATAATCAGAGTAAGTTAAATCAGTCCAATATTTTGATTTATTTGGGACTAGAATGTCAGCTAAAGTAACTGGTTTACTTGTACCATTTACACCATTATAGCCTTTAATCTTATCGTCATTTGCGGGATCTTCATCATCATAACCATCGGTAATACTTGAAGTATGAATAAGTAACATTTTCACGGTAATAGGGGTATCAGGAAATTTAGGATTTCGAATCGGGAAACCTAAAATATCTTGAATATCTGCATTGATATCAAGCAATCCTTCCTCAACAAGTTTCATAATTCCCATACCAACAACAACTTTAGAAATTGAAGCAATACGATAAATCGTCTTATCAGTAGTTTTGATTTGCTTTTCTAAATCTTGGTACCCATAAAATCCTTTTTCACTAATTGCATCACCTTGAACAATAACATAATTAGCTCCAACAAGTTTTGATTCTTCTGAAATTTCTGTAAATTGTTTTCTAAATTTCGCTTCCATAGTTTCACCTATACTATATTATACCACAAAATTGCTAAAAAATAAAAAAAAGACTAACATAAATTAGTCTTTTATTTGAGAAGAATTGATTTTATGTTATAAGAGGAAACTAATCTTGAAAAAACAGTTTGCTTCTTCTCATGATTAGAGTTTATCATTTATAACTTAATTAAATCTTAAATTACAGATTTTTATTTCTTTCTTCTAATATTTTTAAATATTCATAATGTGACTTACGATAAGTGTAATCATCAACTGTCAATTCACCATTCCAAATTAATAAATAAGTAACATAATCAGAACTTACCAAATCACGTCCAAATTGCTTTTTCATTCTTAAGTTTAGTTCATTAGTTTTCTTTTCTATAAACGCATCATATACTTCTTTATTATCTTTTGATGGTAAATCTGGTCCTGCTTCTTCAGTAATGATTTTTAAAATAATCTCTTCTTTTAGTGCTTCATCTAATACTTGAACTTCTTCTAAAATTAAGTTATTTTCATCAACTCTTTCTGTATATTCTTCTTGAAGCTTTTTTTGACTTTTTTTATTATAAATAATAAAACCAACAATTACCCCAATTATTGCTACACAAACAGCTGCACCAGCAATAATTTTACTAACTTCAAGATCAGCAACAATAACCGCAAACAAATAAGCTACAAAAGAAACAATACCTACTCTTAAAAACCAATAAAGATTCTTAAACCTTTTTTGGTAATTGTTTAAAGGATGGCTATAAATTGCATGAATATCTTTTAAACCTTGAATATATTCTTCATATTTCTTATTTCTTTTTGTTAAAGTTTCCATTATTCTTCTCTTTCATTAGTAATATTATGATAAACATTTTGGACATCTTCATTTTCATCTAAGTTGTCTAGTAGTTTATTATAAATAGCTAAATCTTCTTCTGCTTGTAGTGTTGTTTTGCTCATTGGAACCCATGCTACTTCATCACGAACAAATTCCATATTTTCGTTTACACTGTAGAAAGTGTCGCGAACTTTTCCATATTCTGTAGCATCAGCAGTAATTCTTACAACATCACCAACTGTTTCAATATCAATAACATTGCAATCAGCCTCAAGTAAAAGCATCATTACTTCTTCTTCATCCATATTATTAACTTCAAAAATGGCATAGTTATTAAACATATAAGTTACAGAACCTGTTTCTCCTAATTTAGCTCCACTTTTACCAAAAGATGCTCTTATTTCAGAATATGTACGATTAGGGTTATCTGTTAAGCACTCTACAATAAATAATGAATTATTCGGGCCAAAACCTTCATAGCGTGCTGCAGTATAAGAATCAACATCTCCACCTTTGGCTTTTTCAAGTGCTCTATTTATAACATCACTAGGTACATCTTCTTTTTTTGCTCTATCAATTGCACTTTTTAAAGCAGGATTATGATCTGGATCAGGTAATCCCTCCTTAGCTGCCATATAAATAATTTTACTATATTTTGCATTTGTTTTAGATTTTTTGGCAGCTGTTTTAGCCATACTTGCTGCTCTAACTTCATGTGCTCTTCCCATAATTAAATCTCCTTATTTATAAATTATAATACTTTTTGTATTAACTTGCAATATTTTTAGTATATCAATAACCCATTTCTGTTAGTAATTCTAGGGCAATATCAGGATTATCTGTCATAATAACATCAGCTCCCAATTCTAATAACCTACGCATTTCTTCTTTATCATTAATTGTCCAATATTGAACCGATATTCCTCTTAAATGAGCTCTCTTAATGTAAGTCCTTTGGTCTAGTTTAATAGTAATTCCTTTAACTTTTCTTGAAACAGGAATTTGTAAAGCCATAAAATTAGACTTATCAAAGATATTCATTCCTAGCATTTGGGTAACAACAAAAGATGTAACAGAAGCTACACTTCCACCACGGAATAACGTTGGATAATTCTCAACAATATAATTTTCAACTTCACCATTAAATGTTCCAATAATAACTCTTTCTCTTAAATTATTTTCTTTATAAGTAACAGTTAATAATTCATTTAACTGGTCAGCTGCTTCATAACCAATTTCATTTTTATCTTTAATTTCCACAATAAACTTCAATTTTGTATTGGCATAACGGGCAAAAATATCGTCAATTGTAGCTATGTGTAATTGTTCACTATCAATCTTGGCCATTCTTTCGGGATCATCTAGTTCATAGCGATATGGATAATTTCCATTTTGATCTTTAAAGTTATAACCAAAATTAAGTTGTTGCAATTCTAAAAGTGTATGTTCACCTACATAGTAATCATCAGTACTACCAGAAATTGCTTCCGCATCAGAACAAGAATTGATTGTCAAGTCATGAATAGAAACTAAATGTTTATCTTTCGTCATAACTAAATCAAGTTCTAAAATGTCAATATCTAACTCATTAACTGCATAATCAAAAGCTTTAAAAGTATTTTCTGGATTTAAGTTTTTCCCACCACGATGAGCAGCAATTAATGGCCTTTCCCCTTCTTTAATAATAAAAGGATTATTCTCTAGTTGTTTTTTAGGTGGTACGACATTTATTAATACCATAAACAAAAATACACAAATAAGTATCTTCATTCCTAATGTCATTTTTTCTGTAATTATCATCTTCTCCTCCTTTTACCTATATTACATTATACCATAAAAAAAGAAGCTTGTGCTTCTTTTTTATACAATTTGTAATTTTAATACATCGATTGCTGCATCGCCTGCAACAGATGCACCTACAATTGCAACTTTATCACCTTTCTTAAGCAAACCAGTTGTCATTGCTCGCTCTAAACCATGACTAAATAAATCATCTGTCGTTGCTTTTCTTTCAGCCATAATGGGTAATACGTTCCAATATAAGTATAATTGACGGCAAGTTTGTTCATCTAGAGCACAAGCAATGATTGGAGTTGTTGGTCTATATGAAGAAACGATTCTTGCAGTTGTTCCTTTTTTAGTAATGGCAATAATTGCACTTGCATTTAATTGTGTAGCAGAAATAACTGCTGAGTTACCAATAGCTTGTCCTACTTCTGAGCCTAAGCTTAAGTCATTTTCTAGATATTTTTGTGCATAGTCAATTGCCTCTTCAGCTTCTAAGGCAATAGCTGCCATAGCTTTAACTGATTCTACTGGATATTTACCAGCTGCTGTTTCACCTGATAACATAATACAAGTAGTTCCATCATAAATAGCATTAGCAACGTCACTAACTTCTGCTCTTGTAGGTCTAGGATTTGATTCCATAGAGTCTAGCATTTGTGTAGCAGTAACTACTAGTTTTCCTTTTAGGTAACATTTATTAATAATATCTTTTTGAATTGGAGGTAGTTTAGAAAAGTGAACTTCAACTCCCATATCTCCTCTTGCAATCATAATACCATCTGATACATCAATAATATCATCAATGTTTTGAATGCCTTGCATATTTTCAATTTTAGAAATAATTTTTACATCTTCTGCATGAATTGATCTTAGATATTCTCTTAAACCAACAATATCTTCTTTTGTTCTTACAAATGAAGCAGCAATATAATCAATACTTTGATTAACACCAAAAGCAATATCTAAACGATCTTGTTTGCTTAAGAATGGAATATTAATGTTTACATAAGGAACATTAATACTCTTGTGGTTGCTTACTTTGCCACTGTTTTGAACACGGCAATGTACATTTTCTCCACTAATCTTTTCTACTTCTAAAACAATTTTACCATCGTCAATTAAAATACTGTTTCCTACTTTAACATCTTTAGCTAGATTTGGATAAGTAACACAAACTTCATTTTGATCACCTAAACTACCATCATCTGGCTTAAAAACAAACTTTTGACCTTCTTCTAAAAAGATAAATCCTTCTTTAAAGTCACGAACTCTAATTTCAGGCCCTTTCGTATCTAATAGAATCGGTAGAGGAATTTTTAATTCCTCTCTAATCTTTTTGATCGTTTCAATTCTCTTTTTGTGTTCTTCATGATCTCCATGAGAGAAATTCAAACGAGCACAGTTCATTCCAGCTTTCATTAATTCTCTTAAAACTTCAGGTTTTTCTGATGCTGGACCTATTGTACAAATAATTTTAGTTTTTCTCATTTTTTCCTCCTATTTAATATATTTATATATAGCGAAAGCTACACCATTATTTGCATTTGATTTTGTAATATATTTAGCTACATCTTTTACTTTTTGACGAGCATTTTCCATAGCAACGCCAATACCGGCTTCTTTGACCATTAAATAATCATTTCCTTCATCACCGATAGCCATAACTTCTTCTTTAGCTAAGCCCTTTTTCTTAGCTACCATTGCTAATCCTTTAGCCTTATCTACTTCTTTATTTACAAACTCTAAATAATAAGTAGCACTTCTAACAACATTATATTTTTCTCTAAATTTTTCCGGAAGATTTTCAGCAATATAATCAATGTCTACTTTAGAACCTGTAAACATGTATTTAATAACTGGATAATCATCAGCTAAATCATTATAGTTAATTTTCTTTTTCTTAACATAATTAACTTTAACTTCTAAATCAACATAATAATCTTCAACTTGATATAAAACAGTATCTAAAATAAAGACATGGCTATTGACACTAGGAAAATTAGCTTTAAAGGCTTCTAGTTCTTTAACATCTTTACCAGTTATTCCTTTTTGGTAAAGAATACTGTCCGATGCAAAATCATAAACAACAGCCCCGTTAAAACCGACATAGTAGTTCTTTAAACCTAAAAGATTGTAATAATCTCTCATTGATTCACAGACAGGTCTACCACTAGCAATAACAACATCAACACCTTTACTAGTAGCATATTTAATAGCTTCAATATTTTCTTCTGACAATTTCGACTTTGGATCTAGTAACGTACCGTCCATATCAATCCCGATTAATTTAATCATCTTTCCACCCAATATATTATATCATATTATTTTGCTTTTGCACATTTGCTTAATCGTTTTCATTTTCATTTTACTTTCTTGAAAAACTATTTTTACTTTTCATAAACTTTATGAAAGTAATGAAAGTATTTTCATTGAAAATGCTTTGCGTTTTCATCTTTTTTTCATTGACAAGGTATGTTATAATGCTAGTGTAAGAAAGAGGTGAAGAATATGTTATTAGGATTAATTTTACTATCTATTGGTACAGTAAGTTTAGGTTCATTAGCAGTTGCTTCCATTTCTCAAGTTTCTCGTAAAACAAAAGATAATTGGGAGTATTCTAGAAAAGAAGCTAATCAAGGAATGTAATTCCATTACAGGACTTACTGACAGCAACAAACTTAATTACAAGTTTGAGTAGATATAATAAAAAGCCTATTTTTTGGGCTTTTTTTATTTCATACAAATATTTAGTTTCTTCAAATCATTAAGAAAATCTGGATATGATTTATTTATTGCTTCTTCCCCTTTGATAAATGTCTCATTAGGAATAATAGCACTTAAAATAGCAAGACTCATAAAAATGCGATGATCGTTATATGTTTCAAAAACTATTTTCTTATAATTTAAATTCGACTTAAAGAAGGTAACTTTATTATCTTCTTTTTTATATTTTAAGCCAAGTTTTTCAAGTTCAAATAACATAAAATCTAAGCGATTAGATTCTTTATAAATAAGCCTATTAGTATTAATAAAAGTTACTTCTACTTGGGCAAGCAAAGCAATAACCATTAAAATTGGTCCTAAATCAGGAATGTCATTTAAATCAATAGTCATCTTTTTAAACTCTCGTTTAAGGCACATAAAACAATCATTTTTATAAGCAATCTCGCAACCAAAATCTTTCAATATATTTACTATTGCTTTATCACCTTGTAGTGAGTTTAAATTAAGATTAGTTATTTTTAAATCTTTGTTGAATAAGGCTAAAGCAAAAAAGTATGCCGCTTGTGACCAATCTCCTTCTACATTTATACTTACACCTTGATATTTTTGTTTACCTTTAATTAGATATTTGTTATCTTGATAAGTAATCTTAATTCCAAATTCTTTTAATGTAGCTAACGTCATTTCTAAATATGGCTTGGAAACTTCATTTATAACTTCTATTGTTGAATCATTAGCTAAACTAGGCAAAGTAATTAACATTCCTGAAACAAATTGACTTGACTTTGGATTTGTAATTAAATAATTTTGCGCTTTTAAATTACCTTTTAAAACAATTTTATCTTTTTCAATTTTAAAATTAAAATCGTTTTTTAAGGCTAAATCTTTGTAATAATCTAAAGGTCTTTGAAGCAAAGTTTCCTTGCAATAAATTGTACAAGTTTTATTTAAAGTAAATAAAATAGGAATTAAAAGTCTTAGGGTTGTAGCAGATTCCTTTATATAATACTCATCCTTAGGACTTTTGTTTTCTTCAATAATTATTTGCTTAGGGAAAATTGTAGTTTTTTTGCCTAAAGCTTCAATAACATTCAAAGCATCATAAATATCATTAGAATAAGTAACATTGTTAATTGTAACTTTGTCTTTTGTATAAAAGGAAGTTAAGATATAACGTTGTAAATAACTTTTTGATGCGGGTGCTACTACTAATCCTTTAGCTTTGCTTTGCTTGATTTCAATCATTTTCTTCTAAATGCTCTTTCAACGATTTAACTTTTTTAAGAAGTTGAGCAAATCTTTCTATGCATAAAGTTTGAACGCCATCACTTAAAGCAGTTTTAGGATCATGGTGAACCTCAATAAGCAAACCATCAGCTCCCGCTGCAACAGCAGCTAAACTCATTGGTTCTACATACTCAGAAAAACCTGTGCCATGAGAAGGATCTACAATAACTGGTAAATGGCTAATCTTTTTTAAATGAGGAATAACATTTAAATCCAAAGTTGCTTTTGAGCCATTGGCAACTGACCTAATTCCTCTTTCACACAAGATAACTTCTCTATTTCCTAAACTTAATAAGTATTCAGCAGCAAGTAACCACTCTTCTACAGTAGAAGCAAAACCTCGTTTTAATAAAATAGGTTTTTTTATTTTACCAAGTTTTTTAAGTAACGCATAATTTTGCATATTTCGCGTCCCAACTTGAATAATATCAACATATTTAATAAATAAGTCTAGATCATCTTCTGACACTATTTCCGAAACAATGGCTAGGTTATATTTATCACCTACTGCTTTTAAATATTTTAAAGCTTCTTCTCCTAAACCTTGGAAAGTATAAGGAGATGTTCTTGGTTTATAGGCTCCACCTCTTAAAGCTTTAATACCCATAAACTTTAAACTTTTCGCAATCCTATCAATTTGCTCTTTACTTTCAACCGAGCAAGGACCAGCAATGATTTCTAAGCCAGAACCAAAAACAGCATCTTTTACTTTAATAATAGTATTTTCTTTTTGGCATTTTCTTAACACTTGATAATAAGGAGTATCAAGAACTACAACTTCTTCAACAGCATCAAAAGCCTTTAATTGATTTAAATCAAGTTCATCAAGTTCTCCTTTTAAATATAAAACTTTATTTTCTTCTAAGAAATTAACTTCAAACTTTTTTGATTCTAAAAAGTTAAGTAATTCTTTGATATTATTAATGGCAACTTTCTTTAATACAATAATCATCTTAATCCTCCTTATATTCATTTAAAGCCTTGATAACTTTTTTTATCGATTCTTTAATGCTATAGTTATTTTTAACTTCTAAATCTTTATATTTGTTATATAGTGTTATTCTTTCTTCTTTGATCTTTTCTAAATCATCTTTCGATTTAATTAAAGGTCTTTTGCCTTGGCGTAAATAGATGTTTTTTAAATCACGATTTAAAAACACAATTAATCCGTTAGCTTGTAATTGATTCATGTTTTTAGAATCTAAAACAACTCCGCCTCCAGTTGCAATAACGATTCCTCTTTTTAAAGCTAGTTCTTTAATCGTTTCACTTTCTTTTTTTCTAAAGTATTCTTCACCTTTTTCTTGAAAAAGTTCAGGAATACTCATATCTTCAGCTTTAGAAATTTCTTTATCAACATCATAAACTTTCTTTTTAAAATCTTGCCCAATAAACTTCGCGATTGTTGTTTTACCAGTTCCTGGCATGCCTATAAAAACGATATTTCTTCTTAAAAAAAGTAAATTTCTTTTGATATCCTGGATAACACTATCGTCTATTTTTCTCTTTTGAAATAACTCACTAGCTACTTTAGCTTGATAGATTAACATTTCTAAACCATTATAATTGTTTATCTTTAAACTTGCAGCATCTAACATTAATTTGCTTCTAAAAGGATTATAATTGACATCAATTACTAATTCAAGCTTTTTAAAACCTTTCAAACTTACAGGCGATTTATCAAAATCAGGATAAACTCCTACTGGTGTTGTGTTTACTAAAATCTCACAGTAATAATCGTTTTTTAAGTCTTGATAGTTTAAAAAGTCAATTCCTTTTTTAGCACGAGATACAGTAACTATTTTTTTAGCATGTAATTCTTTTAGTACTAAGGCTACTGTTTTTGATGTTGCCCCACTTCCTAAAATATAACAAGTTTTACCCTTTACAGAAATATTGTTATTTGCTAATAAATATTTAAAACCAGCATAATCTGTATTATAACCATATAACTTACCATTATTATTAACGATTGTATTGCAAACACCAATTTCCTCTACAACTGGATCTTGGTAATCAAGATACTTGATAACCTCTTCTTTAAAGGGCATCGTAATATTAATACCTTTAAATTCTTTTGTATTTAAAAACGAAGAAATATTATTCATTTCTTTTATTTCATAGTTATAAGACCCTAACTTCTTATGAATATAAGGTGAATAAGAATATCCAATTTTCTTCCCAATTAAATAATACATAAATACCTCTTATTATATATTATACCCTATCTTGCTCTATTTTACCATTAAAAAATAAAAACCGAGGTGCTTTCACATCTCGGTTTTCTTTATCTTATTCTTTTCTTTTATTGAGCAGCACCAAATAAATCAAAGTCTAAGCCATGCTCATAATCTTTTAAATCTGCAGCTTTAGGTAATCCTTTTGGCATTTTACCTTTAAAGTTCAAATCGAAATTGAACTTAGCATCAATTGAAATTTCTCGAGCAATGTTCATATCTTCTGACATAGCGATTGTTAAGGCAATTTCTAAATCTGCCTTGGCATCAGCTTTAACTTGTTCTAAAGCTTCTTGGAATTTAATACTGAAATTAGCTGCAAAATCACCTTCATGAGTAAGTGTAACATCATCAGCCATTTCTTTATCGCCAAATTCTGCTAAGGCATTTTCAATAGCTTTATCTAAATCTTCTTTGCGCAATGAGATTTCAAATAGATTTGCATCGCCAACTTTATAAGTTTTTAGATTTGCTACTTCTAATAACTCTTCTACATCTAATTCTGATACTTCTAATTTTTCACTAGTTAGTTCTGCTTTGAAGTTATTGAACTCTGCTTCAGTAAATACTTCTTCATAACGTTTCATTTTCACTTCAGTGCCATCAGTAATGATTGTTAAATCAACATAAGCAACACCTGCGATAACATAAACATTTCCAGCAACTGATCCTTTTTTAGGAAAATCTAAATTAATACCTAGCATTGCAAGAACAGCAGCTTTTTCATCTTCAGTCATTTCTTCTGCTCTCTCTTCAGCCATTCCTTCTCCCATACCCATTAGTGCAAGAATGAAGTCTTCAAGATTTCCCTTAATTTCATAATTCGCATCTATCTTACCATAGATATAAGAACTACTAAACTCTTCAAGATCAGCATATAAACCAATCTCACCTTTAGCAGTAAGTTCAATATCACCTACTGTTGAGCCTTCAGCACCTTTCAATACAACTTTTAAATCGATGTCAGATTCTAAACTAACAACGTCTGATCCATCAACACTCACTTCAACAGCACTAGCCATTGTAGCAACTTCTTGTTTAGTTAATTCCACTTCTTTTTTCTTTGGTTCGCAAGCTACTAGAAAAATAGACACAAGAATTAAAGTAATAAAACTTAAAAATTTTTTCATGTTTTTTCTCCTCTTACATATATATTACCATATTTTGTATTTTTAAAAACAAAAAATTACCAAGTTTTTTTATTTTCTCTAAATAAATCATAAAGGACTAAAGCAACAACTGCTTTTAATACTATTTGTGTCCTAAAAATATGAGTTGTATCATATCGCCCTTGTAATTCTAACTTTACATTTTCTTTTTTATCTAAAGAAATACTATCTTGGACTTTACCAATTGATGGCGTTGGCCTTAAAGCAACATTAATAACTAAAGGCATTCCATTAGTAATCCCACCATTAATACCACCAGAATGATTTGTTTTTGTTTTCACTCTACCTTCATTATAATAAAATTCATCATTAGCTTCAGATCCTTTAAGTTTAGTAATTGCAAATCCCAAACCAAAAGAAACTCCTTTAACACTAGGAACACTAAAAAGTGCTCTTGCAAGTAAAGCATCCACTTTATCAAAATAAGGTTCCCCTAAACCAACTGGTAAATTATTAACTGTAACTTGAATAATTCCGCCTAAACTATCTTTTTCTTTAACTGTCTCTTCCAGCAAAGTTTCGTATTCCTTACTTTCACCACCAATAGATGTAACATTAGTTTCAATTGTAATCTCTTTTTCTTGAAGTAAATCTAAACAAATAGAACCAGCAATAACTAATAACACAGTTAGTCTTCCTGAAAAGATTCCACCACCACGATAATCATTGAAACCATCATATTTTACTTTTGAAACATAATCAGCATGAGATGGTCTAATCGTGTTGGGATCATAATCAGAAGATTTTTGCCTTTTATTTGAAACAAGTATTGCAACTGGCCCACCAGTTGTCCTATTATTGAAGTAGCCTGAAACAATCTCAAACTCATCATCTTCAACTCTTTTCGTTTCAAAACAAGTTTTACTTCTTCTTAAAGCTAAATTTGCTTTGATTGTTTCTATATTAATAGTTTTGCCTACAGGTAGTCCTTCAATTACAACACCCATTTTTTCACTATGAGCTTCCCCAAATATAGTAATTCTTAAATTCTTTCCTAAACTAAAAGCCATATTATGCTCCTTTTAATAATTCTAGATACTGATCAACAGAATAATATTTGATAGTATATTTTTCTAAATCTTCAAGTAAAATTATTTTAATTTTCTCATCTTTCATTTTCTTATCAGAATATAAATAAGGTTTAATCTTATCTAAATTAAGTTTGTAATTATATTTAATTTTCAAGGCTTTAAAAATTGTTTCTAATTTTAATTTTAAATCTTGATTAATAGTATCTACTAAAAGTCCCCCTGCAACTGCCTCGCCATGACTAATACGATAATCACTACTTGCCTCGATTGCATGAGCTAAAGTATGACCAAAGTTTAATAGATTACGATAATCTTGATCTTCTTCATCTTGTTCTACAACTTGCTTTTTAATTTTTAAAGACTTAACAACTATTTCCTTAATATTTTTAAAATCTTTTTTCTCAAAGATGGCAAATAATTCTTTATCAAAAAGCATTCCCATTTTAATTGCTTCAACTAAACCATTATGATAATGCTTTTCTGGCAAACTTTCTAAAAAACTTAAATCTACAATAACTTTAGCAGGTGGAGTAATTGTACCTATAATGTTTTTGTTTTTCAAAAGATTAACGCCATTTTTCCCCCCAATAGCTACATCAACCATTGCGGTTGTAGAAGTTGGGAAGTAAATGTAGTTCATTCCTCTTTTATAAATCGAAGCTACAAAGGCAGCAATATCACCAATAATTCCGCCACCTAAACCAATTAAATAATCACTTTTAGTAAAGTTTTGGTTTAACAACTCTTCTAAAATTACTTCTACTGTTATTAAGTTTTTATTTTCTTCAATTGCTTCTAAAAAATAAAAACTACTATTTTCTAATTCTTCTTTAAAAAGTTCAAGTTTTGCTTTTGGTAAATTATTATCAATAACAATAAAATATCTTTTACTTACGTCTAAATAATCCTTTAAAGAAAGGATTTTATCTTCAATATATACATCATAAGATTTCTTAGCTTTTACTGTTAGTTTCATATTAACCTCTACCATATTATCTATTAACTAAATTATATCACAAATTGCTTTCAATACCAATTAAATATTGTTTATTACTTTCTTTACAAAGATTTTACTTAAAGTTTAAGAGAATTTTTGTTATAATATAAAAGAAGGAGATACAGGATGAGTGAATTAAAAGAAATTAGGAAAGAAATTGAAATAGTTGATGAAGAGTTAGTGAAACTTTTCAATAAGAGAATGGAGTTGGTTTCGCAACTTAATAAAGAGAAAGTTGTAGACGAAAAAAGGGAAGAAGAACTTATCCATAAAAATTTACTTTTGGTAAATGAAGAGTTTGTCCCTTATTATTGTGATTTCTATAATAATTTATTTAGTTTATCAAGACAATATCAAGCAAAGAAAAAAGGACTTTAATTAGTCCTTTTTTTCTCCCTTCATTTGTTGATATAGTTTCTCTGGGAATTTAAACATTCCGTTCTTACCATCGGCTACAAACTTGTCATGAAATCTTGGCCAGTTATCAATAGCCATGTTAAAAGCTTCTTTGTTTAGAGGGATGTGTAATGATAATGAACCACGCTTTAACTTAGCAGGTAGGAATGTAGAATCAACTGATCTAATGCCATTAGTGTTTGCACATACTATTGGCTTTTTTTCATTAGCAAGGTATGTGACTTGCCAACTAATGAATTTACGCATTGATCTAATAGCTTGACTCATAATAATTACACTTATTTCAGCTTCATCCATTCTTTGATAGAATTCTTTTTTAAGTTCTTCATCATCAACTTTACCAAGTTTATCTTTTAAATCTTGGCAATCAATAAATTCATATTTCTTTCCTGTACCTGAATCGTAGTTTTTCATTTTATCTACATGTACTTGATCTTCCTCATCATAAACTACAAAAATTTTCTTTGTCATTTTTTACCCTCCTTTTTTATATTATATCATATTTTTCTAAGTTTTAGAATAGTAAAAATATTTAAATTTTTAAGAAAAAGTTCTTTTGCTTAGCATTCTTGTAGAATTCAAAATACAAAGTAAAGTAATACCTAAGTGTGCTACAATCGCAAGCCACATTGGTGTAAAACCTAAAGCACTAGCAACTAGTAACACAATTTTGCTGCCAAATGACAAAATTAGGTTTTGGTTAACGATGCTTTTATTTTTCTTAGCTAATTTAAATAAAGATCTAATCCCACTTAAGTTATCATCTACAATAACAACATCAGCTGATTCAATGGCAAGATCACTTGCAGAACTACCTAAACTAACTCCAAGATCACTGACCTCTAAACTAGGAGCATCGTTAATACCTTCACCTAAAAATAAAGTTTTATTTGGATCTTGTTTGATAATTTCTGCCTTGTCTAGTGGTAGTAATGAATGATCATAATCATCAATTTCTAAAACATCAGTAATTTTTTTAGCTTCTATTTCATTATCACCAGTTAGTAAATGTGTCTTAATCTTTTGCTTTTTGAAAAAACCAATTAAATCTTTTGCATCTTTTCTTAACTGATCTTGAATAACAATATATCCTGAATACCTACCATTAATACTAACATAAATAATCGAACCAGTAGTTTCTACTTCTTCTAGTTTTATGCCCTCTGCTTTAAGAAAATTATAACTACCTATAGCAATCTTCTTATCATCTACAATTGCTTTAATCCCTTGACCTTTTATTTCCTTAAATTCTTTAACTCGGAAAGTATCTAACTTATCTCGATATTCACTAACAATTGACTTAGCAATTGGATGATGTGATTTAATTTCACTTAAAGCAACTAACTCTAAAAACTGATCTTCGTCATAATTAACTGTTTTAACTTTAGAAATACGAAGTACTCCTTGTGTCATCGTTCCTGTTTTGTCTAAATAAACTGTCTTGATATGATCTAAAATATCTAAACTATTTCCACTTTTGATTAAAATACCTTTTTGACTAGCAGAACCAACACTTAAAAAATAAGCAAGTGGAATAGAAATCACAATCGAACAAGGACAAGAAATAACTAAGAAAATTAAAGCACGATAACCCCAAGTTTCTAAACTAGTAGTTGTAAATCCTAAAATGCTTACTGGAATAATAAAGATTAGGATTGCTAAAAGCAAAATAATTGGCGTATAATATTTAGCCATTTTACTTACTCTTATTTCTGTTTCACTTTTATTCTCTTTAGCTTCTTCTAGAAAAGCAATAATTTTATTAATTTTTGAATCAGAAGCCGTACTTGTAGTTTTAATTTTTAAAGTTCCACTTTCTAAAATATAGCCACTAATAACTTCATTCCCTTTTGCTGCTTGTAGTGGTTTTGATTCTCCAGTAATCATTTTTGTATTTAAGTAACCTTCACCATCTACAACAACACCATCTAAAAGAATTTTCTCTCCTGTTTTGATTAAAACGATACTGTCAATCTTAACATCGCTAGTATCCATTCTAACAACTTCATCATTTACAATAACATTAACTTCTTTTTCTGTAAAAGCAAGTAATCCTTGAATTGATTTTGTAGAACGACTAACAGATAAATTTTTTAATAACTCCCCAACTTGATATAGTAACATTACCAAAACAGCATCTGTTGATTCATTAATAATAAATGCTCCAATTGAAGCAACCATCATTAAAAAATGTTCATTGAAAGAAAACTTTGTAAATAAAACTTTAAAAGCACGATATATAATATCATAACTAATAATTAAATAACTTATGATAAAAGTAACTAGCTTATATGTTTTGTCTTCAAAAACAAATGCACCAATAAGAAGTAAAATTGTAGATAAAATGATTCTTGTTATAAGTAACCAATTATCTTTTACAAAATTTCTCTTTTTCTCTACAACAATCGACCCATTAGTTATGTAATTCTTAATAATATTATTTACTTTCTTTACAAGCTGTTTTTCATTTTCTTTTTCTTTTAACTTTAGTTTCAAGGTCTGTGTTTCTAATAACATTTCACATTCAAGAATATTATCATCTTTTAATAAATCTCTTTTGATTTTTCTTGAACAACTAGGACAACTTACATTACGCAAACTAAAATTGTATGATACATATTCATCTGTTTTATAACTATGTCCATGATTTTTTAAAACTTTTAAAATTTCTATTTCAGTTCTATTAAGTCTTCCATCATCATCTGAAGAAAACAAAATTTTGTTTCCTGATATTTTCTTTGAACTAATCTTATTGTTTTTTAAAATTACATTAATTTCGTCATTACATACAAGACAATTATAATCTTTAATTTCAATTTCTTTAACTCTCATGTTTTTCCTCTCTTATATGTGCTAAAGCTAATTCATACAATGTTTTAATATGATGATCAGCTAAATAATAAATCCTTTTCTTCCCTTGTTTTTTAAAACGAACTATATCTTGCTCTTTTAAAACACGCAATTGATGACTAACAGCCGATTGATTCATTCCTGTGACTTTAGTAAGTTCTGTTACTGACAGTTCTGCTTCAAATAAAGCTACAATAATTGTAAAACGTGTCGAATCTCCCATCGTCTTAAACAACAAAGTTATTTCATCTTGTTCTTCTTGAGTTATAATTTGTTTTTTTATTTTATCTTTGTCCATACAAATCTCCCTTAAATTATTATATTCCTTTTTCATATGAATGTCAATACATATGAATAAACTTTCATATATAAAAGCACATCAGTAAATCTAATGTGCTTTGCTTATTATTTTTTATATTTATATCCTAATTTTTCAATTGTTTTTAAGACTAAAACATCCATCGCATCAACAACTAAATAACCAGTTAAATATTCTTCTAACAAAGAAAGTTCTGTACAGGCTAAGACATAAACAATATCTTTATCAGTTAACATCTTTTTAAGTCTAATTGCCATTGCTTCTAAATCATAGCCTTCTTTAATTTGATAGATTAAGCGATCTAAAGCTTTTTGGGTAAAACTATCAGCATAACTAATATCTAAATCTTTGCTTTGATAAACATTTGCATCTTTAGTCCCTGATGTAGATAAAACGATAATTTTTTTATAATAATATTTTTCCTTCAAGTACTTAAGAGTTTCATCTACCATATTGATAAACTTTAACCCTTGAAAATCTAACTTGCTTACAAAGTAATGAGCAGTGTTGCAAGGCATAATTGCATATTCAACACCTAACTTTTTTAAATCGGTAATGGCTTGATTTAAATATGGTACAGGGTTTTTACCTTCAGCAACTATCGCTTCTGTACGGTCGGGAATATCAATATTATTTAAGACTACTGTTTTAATATGTTCTTGGTCAGTAGCAGCATCTGTTTTTAAAACAATTCTGCGAAAAAGTTCTGCTGTTGCAAGTGGTCCCATACCACCAATAATTCCCAGTTTATACATCTTTACTTTCCTTTATTAGTAAATCTTCATAAACTTCCTTAAACTCTTCTAAAGCATAAACTTTCTTCTGATAACCTTTAATTGTCTTATTTTCTAATAAAGAGTTTAAAATAGCTTCTTCCGTTGCTTCTACGACAGCTCTAAAGACTAAATCAATATTGTCATTATGAACTGATTTGATATTTAACACTTTATCTTTCCCATAATGAGGAACTAAATTAGCCGTTGTAAAAGCAAGAATCATTTCTCCACTACCATTACTTGCAATACTACCAGTATTTGTTACACCAATGATTGCTCTTTTAGCAACTCTTTTTAATTGTAAGTTGTTTAAAGGTATATCAGTTGCAACAACAATCGTAATTGATCCTTGATCTTTAGATTTATCTTCAAGATTGATTTTATCTCCAATAAAAACTTTATTAAAAACTAAATCTTTAGAATTACCGAAATTTGAATTTACTAAAACACCAACTGTATATTCTTTATTATCAATTGCTATAACCCTGCTAGATGAACCAATACCACCTTTTAAGCTATGACAAACCATTCCACTTCCAGCACCATATGATCCTTGTTTGAAATTACTACTTGCATTATCAATAGCTTTATAAACATCTTCTTTAGTGATAATAATATCTCTAATATTGTTTACGATGGCATCATTACATTCCATAACTAAAGGATTGACAGAACCAGTTTTAATACAAATATCTGGATTTTTATCTAGCATATAATGGATTAAACCATCAGCAGCTCTCCCAACAGCTAAAGTGTTTGTAAGAATAATTGGCGTTTCCAAAGTTCCTAATTCTTCAACTTGCATAAAGCCAATACTTTTACCAAAGCCATTAAATGTATAACAAGAAGCAAGTACTTTTTCTTGAAAAATATTGTCTTTAGGAACAATAGCCGTTACTCCTGTATGATGTTGTTCATCATGATAAGTTACATGACCAACTTTTACTCCCTTAACGTCAGTAATAGCATTATTCTTCCCTGCTTTTAAATTTCCTACTTTAACTTTTCTTTTCATCTATAACTCTTTTCTTAGATCTCCTACAAATTGATCTATCATCTTAATATCAGTATCATATGTAGTTACTAGTCTAATAACTGCATCATTCTTTCTTGGCTCCCAAACTGAGAATAAATATTTTTCTTTTAAAGCTTTTACTGCTTTGTTACTTAAAATAGGAAACTGTAAATTAGTATTAGAGTCAAATAAAAACTCTATATTTAGTTCCTTTAATTTCTCTTTTAAATATACTGCTTTCTTATTAGCATCTTCACAAATTTTTAGAAGTAAATTATCGGTAAGTAAAGCTTCAAATTGAATACCAATTAAAAATCCCTTTGCTAGCATTCCACCATTTTGTTTTAGTGAAAATCTGAAGTTTTCTGCTGCTTTGCTTTTTTTAAGTACGACAGCTTCTCCCAACATTGCTCCAGCCTTCGTCCCACCGATTGTGAAAAAGTCAGGAATCTTAGCAAATTCTTTTAAAGAAAGGGCAGTTGCTGCAAGACCATAAGTTAATCTTGCTCCATCTACATAAAGTAAAAGATTATTTGCTTTACATAAATCAGCAATATCCTTTAATTCTTCTTTCGAATATACTGTACCATATTCTGTTGTATACGAAATAGAAACAATTCTTGGTAAAACCATATGTTCATCTGTATGTTCAGCTAATACTTCTTTGATACCTTCTAGAGTAATTTTCCCATCTTCACTTTTAGCAGTTAAAATCTTGTGACCGGTTGCTTCTAAAGCCCCTGTTTCTCTTCTATTAATATGGGCACTTTCAGGACAAATTACAGCTTCATAAGGTTTTAGAAAATGCGATAAAACTATTTTATTAGCGCTAGTTCCCCCAACTAAAAAGTGAACATCGTAATCTTTTCCAATTTTATCTAAAATCATCTTTTTAGCATTTTTTGAATGTTCATCTAAACCATATCCAACATTAGCTTCATTGATATATTTTTGAAGATATTCGAATACTTTTGGATGAGCTAAGGTGTTATAATCATTTAAAAAACTATATTTCATACTTATCAACTCCTTATCTATATTATAACAAATTTCTTTTTGTTTTTGTATTAAAATGTAAAGAATTTCACTCTTTTGTTTTTCCTTATAAAATCAAGGTAAATGTAGTAAAATGTTAAAGAAAGAAGATAAATATGAACACAACTACTACTTTAAAAATTAAACACATTATTCAAAAAAATAGTTCTACAAAAATCAAAAGTTTGTTAAGTAAATATCACGACTACGATATCGCTTCTACATTCCAAATTCTATCTGACCAGGAAAGACAAAAATTATACAAATCACTTCCTAGTCAAAAGTTGTCAGATATTTTTGCTTACCTAGAAGATCCAAAAGAATACTTTGATGAACTAGATGAAGAAAAAACTGCCGAGATTATTAGTTTAATGGATACAGTTGATGCTGTAGATGTTTTGAAAAAACTAAATGAAGACGAAAGAGAAAACATCTTAGAGTTAATTGATGATGAAAGCGCCGAAGAAATCGACACTCTTTCTCAATACGAAGAAGAAACAATCGGTAGTATTATCTCTACAAACTATATAACCATTAACAGAAACGATACAATTAAAGGTGCAATGAAAAAAATGGTTTTAGAAGCAGCTGAAAATGATAATATCTTCATTCTTTATGTTTGAAATGATGACGGAACATTATATGGTGCTGTAAATTTAAAAGATTTAATCATTGCTAGAGCTGATAGTAATTTTGAAGATATTATTAAAACTAACTATCCTATCTTACATGTAAATGATTTAATTGAAGATAAAATTTATAAGATTGTAGAATATGATTTGGATATAATTCCAGTACTAGATGAAAATGAAGTCCTTGTTGGAGTACTAGAAAGTGATAATATTTTAGATGCTTATCAAGAAGAGGTACACGAAGACTACGCTAAGTTTGCCGGTTTAACCGAGGAAGCAGATGTTGAAGATAACATTTGGACTACAATCAAGAAAAGAATTCCATGGCTTATTGTTTTATTGTTTTTGTCTTTTATAGTTTCATTTATGATTTCAGGCTTTGAAAACATAATTATTACAATTCCTGTAATGGTCTTTTTCCAATCAATGTTATTAAGTATGTCTGGTAACGTAGGAACACAATCCTTAGCTGTGACAATTACTGGTCTTAATGACCCCCAACAACTAAAATGGAAAAGGATTTTGGGGAAAGAACTTTTAACTGGTGTGCTCTTAGGTTTACTAGTAAGTATTATTAGTTTTATTTCTGTTTTTGCTTTTATCGCGATTACAAAAACAGAAATTGTTCAAGATGAACCTTTTACTTATCTAGCAGCTCTAAAGTTTCTGGTATTATTAGTTTAAGTATGTTTATTTCTATAATTATTGCAAATTTAATTGGAATTATCGTACCATTATTTTTTGAGAAAATTAAAGTAGACCCTGCAGTGGCAAGTGGACCACTAATTACTACACTTAATGACTTAATAACCGTTTTAATCTATTACGGCTTAGCCACTTTATTGTTAAGTTTCATATGAATAATTGCATATATAAAAAGAAAAAATGAGCCTTCTTTAACTGCTCATTTTTTTTGTTTTGTTTTTTGAAATAGATCTTCCATTGGTTAAAGCAATGTAGCTTTTAGTCAATGATTTAAAAGAAACGTTTACTGACCAAAAGCATTTGTCCAAGTTATCGAAAAGGGAAAATAACTTGAACGTTTAAAAAGTCAAATCTAACCTTATTAAAAGGAGGTGAGAATAAAACACTATTAAGACTTTCATCTATAAACATTATACACTCTTTTTTTAAAATTGTCAAGAAAACGTTTGCTTTTTACTGAAATATCTTTTTTATTAATAAAGTATAATAAACATTACAACATAACAAATTATAGAAACAATACCAATCCCTAAATAAAACTTAGCTTGATATGTTTTCTTTTCTTTCCAAGTAAAATATAAAATAAAACCTAAAAAAGGAACGACTAATGATGCAAAGACAATAAACTCATTAATTCCTTTTATATTTTCAGCAGCCTCATTTGGCTTACCTGGAGTTGGCCTAATAATTAAAGGTTCTTTACAGTAAGGGCAATTAGCTGTTTTAGAATCTACTTCTACTTGACATTTTGGACAATACTTCATAATCCACCTCTTTGATATATTATAACACATTTTTTAAAAAAAGAGCATAATGCTCTTCTTTTTTTATCTCTTTTTTTACTTTTAAAGCAATTCAATAACCAACATAATTACAAAGCCAACAAAGAAACTAATTACACCAATATGTGAATGAGATTCTTTATCAACACTTGCAGGCAATAACTCTTCAATAATAATATAAATCATTGCTCCTGCCGCAAAAGCTAAAAGCCAAGGCATTAAGCTTGTAAATAATGTCGCAAACAAGATTCCCAAAACGGCAAAAATAGGTTCAACTAAACCAGAAAACATCCCTAATAAAAATGACTTTGTTTTTGAATACCCTGACTGTCTATAACATAAACTAACAGCAGCACCTTCAGGGAAATTTTGAATAGCTATTCCTATAGATAGCATTGCAGCAGATGTAACTAACTCATAATTACCACTAGCAATCCCAACACCAAAAGCAAAACCTACTGATAACCCTTCTGGAATATTATGTAGTGATACTCCTAAGAAAAGCATCGTTGATTGTTTCAAATTAGATGGTAAACCTTCTTGTTTATAATCTTGATGTAAGTGAGGCACCAATCTATCAATTACCATCAAAAAGATTATTCCTAAAACCAAACCAATAATAGCAGGAAAATAAGGAAATTTAAAATCTCCATATTTCTCCAATGAAAGATCAAGCGATGGTATCAATAATGAAAAGATAGCAGCACTCATCATAACACCAGAAGCAAAACCCATAATTCCTTTAAATACTTTTTTAGGAAGTTTATTTTTAACTAAATAAACAAGTGCAGATCCTCCAGTAGTTGCTAAAAAAATTAAAGCAATTCCTAAAAAAGCACTGACTTTAGCGTCTAAACCAAACATTATACTCCAAACTTCTCCTTATATGCTGCTATTGCTTCTTTAATAGTTTGAATAGCTTTTTCCCTACCATGTGAAGTAATAGCAGCTGTAGGTTTCTTTTCTAAACTTTTATAAACACTAAAGAAGTGCATAATTTCACTTTCAATATGTGGAGACAATTCGGAAATTTCATTAAAGTTATTCCAAGTAGGATCTTCAAATGGAATCGCAATAATTTTATCATCAATTTCATTATTATCTAACATTCTAACAACACCAATTGGATAACATCTAACCATTGACATTGACGCTAGTGGTTCTGATGCTAATACTAAGACATCTAATGGATCATCATCATCACAATATGTTCTGGGAATAAATCCATAGTTCGCAGGATAGTGTGTTGAAGTATATAAAACACGATCAAGAATTAACATTCCTGTTTCTTTATCTAATTCATATTTAGTTTTACTTCCTTTTGTAATTTCGATAACTGCAATAAAATCATCTTCTTTTATTCTTTCTTCATTAATATTATGCCAAATATTCATATCTTACTCCTTTATTTCTTTCCTTTATTTTCGATAACTTCTACTTTATCATCATAACCAACTACGATTAAATCACATACATTTAAAAACAATCCATCTTCTACAACCCCAGCTGTATTATTTAGAATCGCTTTAACTTTTTTAATATCAATTGGTTTTTCTAAATATAAATCAATAATAACATTATTAGAATCTGTTTTAAAAACTTTATCATCTTTCGTTCTAATTTTTGGATTTAAACCTAACTTTTTAAATTTATTAAAAGCAAAATTATGCCCATACTCAATTACTTCAACTGGTAAATAAAATTCACCTAAAGCATCTTTTAGTTTGCTATCATCCATAATCCAAATAACTTTAGAACTATTAGTTGCAACAATCTTTTCATAAAGTAAGGCTCCACCCCCACCTTTAATTGCATTAAATGAAGGATCAATTTCATCAACACCATCGATTGTTAGATCGATATGGTCAACTTCTTCTAACTCTAAAAGATTCAATCCAAAATCCAAAGCTAATTTTTTAGTTTGATTAGAAGTAGCTACAACTTTAATATCTAGTTTTCTTTTGCCTAATTCTTCAATCAGGTAAAATGCAGTAGATCCTGTACCAAGACCAACAATCATTTTATCTTTCACGAAATCACAAGCTTTAATTCCTGCTCTTTTTTTCTTATTCATAAAGTTTTCCTTTCTAAATATTATTATCTCTTAATTGTCAATATTATACCAAAATTTACTATTTTTTTCAATCCTTATGATAAAGCAAAAAAGGCTATCACTAGCCTTTTTCTTTTAACAAGTTTATTATTTATTTTCCGGATTTATTTCCTGCTTTGTTTCCTGATCCACTTCCAGCACCTTTTCTAGCTTCAACTGCAAGATGGAATTCGATTCTTAATTGTTTTTCTTCACGAACTCTTTCTTTAAATTCATTCATTTGTGCTTGATGTTGATTTTTAAATTCTTTATATCGGCCATCGCATTCGTTAAGAGCGTTATCAAATTTACCAAAAACATCAAATGCTTTGAATTGGTCTCTAAAGTTAACCATTAATTCATCTAGGTTAATACCTAGTTCTTCAAACATAGCTACATACTTTTGTGTTATTTCTTGAACTTCTAAGAATAATTCTTCTAATCCAGTAAATATAACTTTTCCATCTTCAATAGTTACAGTAATAGTTAGATTTAAGTTATTAATAATTTCAACTTTTTTAGCAAGAATTTCTTCTTGTTTTGCACAAACGGCATCTTTTGCTGCTATTACTGCTGCTTCATTTTCATCAGTTGGATCTTGTTTGTATGCTTTAACTGCAGCTTTAAGTTCCAATTTTAACGCAGCTTTTTCTTCAACTAATGCAGCAAGTTCTTCACTACCTTCAAGGGCAACAGTAATTTCTAGATATTCATCCATTATAGTTTGGAATTCACCACTAACTGTTGCAAGTTCTTCATTGTAAGTATTAAGAATTTCTTTAACTTGATCAATTGTAACATCGTATTCTGCTAAAGCAGCTGTTAATTTTTCATCAAAGAAAGGTGTATTAACTAAGAATTGAAGAACACCGAAAGCTAATGTATTTTTAGTTTGTTCAACATATGCTTTCATAAATTGATAAGATTTTTTAAATTCTTCTGAATAGAAATCTTTAAGTTCTTCTCTTCCAGCTTTTATAATCGCATTTAATTCAGCTGCTGACATTTCGGCACCAGCTTCGAAAGTAAGAGTACTATCAAAAGCCATAGCCTTAACAATCAAACGATATTTACCAGCTGTAACCCCTAACTCTTCAGCTTTTTCTACAATATCCCTACCAATTTGTTTTGCACCATCAACTACATTAAAAGCAAATTCTTTTTGTTCTTTAAATTTATTCATCGCTTTGTTAATTGCGTCATTTACTTTTTCTTCGATTTCTGCTGAATCAGCTGAAGCTGTAATACATACATTTCCGCCTTCTCTTAAATATCCTAATTTGATTGCTAAATCTGCAATCTCAACTACAACATCTGCAGTAGTTTTGCCTTCTAATTTTTCACCTTCAAGTAGTACTTGAGCATCATCGTTTAATGCATTTACATCTATAACGATTCCATTTTTATTGCTAATTACTTCAACTGAAGGATTAATGTCTACAGTTACATAACTAGCATTTTTTTCTGAATTAGTACATCCAATAAGTACTAATATTAAAACAAGTACTAATACTGGAATAATGATTTTCTTTAAATGTTTCATAAATTACCTCCTATATTTATTTATAAACAATTCGTATTCTGCTAAGAACAAACTAACATTTTCGTCTGTTAAGTAAGTTTCATGTTCTTGTAAATAGTTATTTAAAATATTATATTGTTCTTCAATAAAGAACAACTCATGATTAAAAATGTGTCCTCTATTTTCAACAACTCTCATTCTCCTGCTTATATTTGCAATCAATTGATCAATAAAAGCTTTATTGAAATCAATATCAATATATTCTTCAATTGGGGGAAGAACTTCAGTTACATCTTCTGGAAGATAAACTATTTCTCCTAAGTCAACAACTTCATAATTTTCCTTTTGTAAGTATTCTACAATTTGTCTTCTCATATTATGCATATAGTTATTTGTTTCTTCCTCAACAAAATACATATAATTTTTAATTTGTTCTTTATTTTCATTATAATAAGCAACTATTTCATCTTTATTATACTGAGGATTACCAAAGCACATTACATTGTTATTGAAATTTTTAAATCTTCTTAAAATTTCTGTTTCATTATTTTCGTTAATAGCTTGATCCATATCCAGCATAAATTGATTAATTGCTCCATTTAAGTTGTTTGCTTCCTCCATATAATTTAAATTACTAATTTCTTGTTCGTATTGATTTAAGATTGCTCTTAAGTTTTCTAAGTTTTGTTGATTATAATCGTTATCTTTCTTAATAACATCTTCCAATTTTAAATTTTTTAAATCTAATCCTTCACGTTTTTGCCTTTGGTATAATCTTTCCTTAGAACTAATCTTTTCATCAAAAGAAATTTCACAATTTTGTAATTTCTCTTGTAGATGTTTATTCATTTTATTTTCAATTTTCTTGTTATTATTATAAGCAGTTATTGTAGGTTTATTTTTATAACCTAAGTCTTTAGCTTTTGCTACTAATTGTTTAATTGTTTCTACTAAGTCATCATTTAGCTCTTCGTCATATAAAACTAACACAGCCTCATCATTTAAAGCATCAACACTTTGAACTTTATCATCTTCTACTTTAATTAAGAAAGCAGGGTTGATATTTAAAGTAACTAGTGTTTCTTTCGCATTCACTTCAGTAAAGAAAAGTGGAATAGTAAGTACAAGTAAAAACACAGCAAGCACTGGTACTAAAATACGAGCATAAGATCTTTTCTTCTTTTCTCTAGCATTTTCTCTAATACCAACACTTTCTAAAACTTCAAGTTTAATATCTGGAACAAATATTTTTGCTTCTTGTTTTAGTTCTTGTTTTAGTTTTTTCATTTATGCCACCTCCTTCTTTAGTTTTTCTAAGGCTAAGTTTAGTTTATAAGTTACACCACTGGGACTTAAATTTAAGATCTTAGCTACTTCTCTTCTACTTTTATCTTCTAAAATGCTGTAGGCAACAAGTAAGAATTCTTCTTCATCTAAAATTTTAACGGCTAAATTAATAAGTGGTGTTTTTTCATCTTTTTCAATAAACAAATCAAGTTCTTCTTCATCCATAAATACCTCTCTTTTATTTTTATGGTATCTATTTATGGCTTCGTTTCTTGCTATTGCTACAATCCAAGCCCGTGGATTATCGTTTGTATATTTATCAATGTTTTTATAAACCTTGATATAAACATCTTGCATGATATTTTCTGCTTCTTGATGACTTTTCAAAATACTATATATTTGGTAATAGACTAATCTATGTGTTGCGTCATATATGTATTCAAAGGCCCCATCGTTACCTTGTTGTAGTTTTTCCATACTTCTTTTTAATTTTAATTCATCAAACATTTTATTCTCCTTTTGTATGTAAAAGACTACCTTCTACATATATAACAATTTAAAACCTGTTTTGAACAGTAAAACTTTTATTTTCTTTTAAAAAAGCCCCAAAAGGGGCTTTTAGTTCTTACTGATAATATCCGTTAAGCTGAGCCAAAGTTGCAGTTCCAGGAACAATAGATGATAATGTAACAGATTTACTTACTCCATCTTTCTCTACAGTTACAGTATATGAAACTGTACTTGTCTGTTTTGGCATTACTTTAATACCACCTAAATTTGTTAGTAAATTAGGTGTATTAGAAGTCATTGTTACCTTTACATCTTCAAATTCATTCATAAAGGCATATTCTATTTCTACCATTTCCATAAACGCATACCAATATTTAGTTTGTCTTAACGATGATGGACAGTTCTTACCATCAAATGTATTATGCATTTTAACTCTATTTGTATCTAAGTCATGTCTAGTTAATATATCAGCAACTAACTTAGCATTTCTTTGCCATGTATCAATAATATTACCTGAAGTGTTAACACACATTTCAATACCAATACTATTATTGTTTCCACCATAGTTAGAAATAACTCCACGTGAATTTTGTGATGTACTTAAATATGTATTACCTAGATAGTATTTTCCACCTTCTAATTTCCAAGCAGGACCTAAATCGCCAAAATAAGATTTATCTAAAATTTGGCCGTTTTTTGTTGGGGCTAAAAGTGGTGTAGCTTGTCCGTTAATAGTATAGTAACCTTGACTGTTAATATCTATTTCAGGTTTTCCTGAACCAGTGATTGTCGTATCAAGCCACTTAAACTGAGTACCAGTGCCATCACCTGCGTGCCATGCAATATATTTTTCAGGAAGAGATGAAATAATCTTACCATCTCCTACACAGTAGTGAATTGAGACGTTTGTAGAGCTTTGGAAAAATGTACCATGAGCATCAGCTCCACCATTAGGATTTGCTGTATCATGAACAGTTACAAATTCAACACTACTCATTAAACCACTTTGCGCAGTGTGGCTTGCTGGGTTTTTAATTAAATATGTATTATCAACTATAAACTCATCAAATAAGTAGCGGTTAACATTTTCATATCTAGCATTATATAAAATTCCTGCTCTACCTGGATCATATAATAAAATCGTATTCAAACCTTTTAATACAGGTTGGTGACCTTCAATTAATAATGCCAACGCTTTATCTAATAATTCAGTAGTTGATAATTCTTCAATTACAGATAAGGCAATTGTAAATTGACATTCTTTATTTTTAACTGTAATTACAATATCACCTAAAGCAAGGGCTGTAACAAGACCATTTTCAACTTTTGCCACATTTGCATCACTAGTTTCATAAGTAGTATCAGCAAGTACTAATGATCCAAATACTTCAGGAGTAATTGTAAATGTTTCGCCAACTCTTAAAGTACCATTATAACCTTCACTTAAGCTAACTGATAGTGCATCTTCTACTGGAACGTTAATTATCATTTCTGTATACATATTCGGATCAACTCCTGCCGTAATTCTAATTGTTGCGCTACCATAGTTTTCTGCACTTAATAGTCCTTCTTGAGTAACCTTAATAACTTCTGGTGCTGATGTAGTAATAATAACATCTTTAAAGTAAGCCTCTTCTGGTAACACCGTCCAATTTAATTGGTGTGTTTCACCTTTATTTAAAGTTTCAACTGGATTATTAACTACAATTTCAGTAACTGCATTATTCATTAACCAACGAGCATAATAAGTTCCACTTGAAGTAATATTTGTATATCTTTGACCTGTAAAATTAGCATTATCGTACCAACCAGCTAAACTAAACCCTTCACGATAAAGATCTGAAGGTAAAAATACTCTTTCCATTACATCAGTAAACGATGATTGCATACGATATTCAGCAAGTTTAGCTCCATAGCCATTACCTAAAGCAAATTGAGAATAATCTGAAGATAAATAATTAGAGTTCTTTGTAAATTGTTTTCCTAAGATAAAAGCTCTAAATTCATATTCGACTGCGTAAGGTGCTGAATTTTGTGATGTATTAGCTTGAAATTGCGCTAATGTAGTATAACGTACAACAGCACGGCAAGAAGGTGCGTTTGCATTAGAGCCAACTTGTCCTAAATAATCTGCAAGCCACAACCATTTGTCACGATAATTGCTATACATAAATGTATACATATCTAATGGACTCCATGCTCCCCAAGCATCAATATCAGCTAAAGTAACTGGGCTTGACCCTAAAGTCCCACGATATGAGTTAAAATCAATCAAGAAATCCTCAACTAGTGCTGTTCTTGTACGATAAATACTATTTCCACCATTATAAACTAGTGAATAATTATAAGAATCAATTTGGTCATAATTCAATACTACTACTGTACTACCATCTGCCTCAATATATTGATCTTCAGGAAGTACTTTTAAGATGTGATACTGATATTCTTTAGCCATATATGTAGCTACAGCTCCTGTTGCACCAAATAATGTCTCCTTCTCTTTTAATTTGTAAACTCCACCAATTAATTGTCTATGTTCTACTAGATACGGAATATTAGTTTGTGGACGATACTTAGCATAGAATACTGTATCTTCATTAATCTCCAAATTGAAATCAGCTGAAATTTCTAATGCTTCATCACTACACCAATCTAGAAATGTAAAACCTTCTTTTTCCGGATATACCAAAGGTCTAAAAGCTTTTGAACCTTTAGTTATCGTTTGACTAGGAACTACGGTTCCACCAAATGTTTCAAAAATAACTACTGCTTTCGTAGCATCTTTCCACTTAGCAACTAGTTTCAAAGGTCCAGTAACAGGAGTAGAAAAATCGTATTCTACATCATCTAAATACCAGCCTAAGAATTCATTACCAGATTTTGTTGGATTATCTGGCTTTTCAAGTAGCTGACCTTCTTCTACATATACAGGATCAACTGTAGATCCACCTTTACTATCAAAAGTAACTTTATGACCGACTTCTACTTCTTGCCACTTTGCTTCTAATGTAATATTTGCATTAACTGGTAAATCAAATTCATATAGTGCGCCATTTAAGTACCAACCTTGAAAATCATATCCTGCTTTTGTTGGATCTTTAGGTTTAGTAACTTTATTACCTTTTTCTAAAGTAACTGCTGCTACATTTGAACCACCTTTACTATCAAAAGTAATAGTAACATTTTCAATTTTAGGAACAACACTTACTTGAATCTCTTTATTAGCTTTTTTAGCTTTTACAGTAACAATAGTTTCCCCTACTGCTACACCAGTAATTTTACCATTTTCATCTACACTTGCTATCTCTGAATTTTTCGATTCCCAAACTAGTTTTGTTTCAGGTTCAACACTAACATCAATCGTTTCGGACTCTCCTACTTCTAAAACTATAGATTGCTTATTAAGTGTAATAATAGGATCTTCTTTACACCCAGTTACAACTAATCCTATGATTAAGACTACAACTAGGGTAAAGATTTTTTTAATAAATTTCATAATTTCCTCCTTTCAAATGGAAACTTTATACATTAATATTATACCCTTTTTATCCCTCTTTTTCAAGATTATCACCATAAAAAAAGACTGTTGTATCTACAACAGTCTTATTTTTTATTCATAATACCAAGTAAGCTGAACCCACGAAGTTGAAGGTGGAATTATGGAAGATAAGGTAATTGACTTACTAACTCCATTTAATTCTACCGTGATTGTATAAGTTGCAGCAGTAATAGTTTTAGGCCATGTTAAAACTCTACCTTGGTTATTTAGTACTTCTGGTGTTTGTGATACCATTGATACTTTTACATCTTTAAAAATAGTTGCAAAAAGGTATTCTACTTCTACCATTTCCATAAACTCAACCCAATAATTAGTTTTTCTTAAAGAGCATGGACAATTCTTACCATCAAAAGTATTATGCATCTTAACACGATTTAAGTCTAAATTATGTCTTACTAAAATGTCAGCTACTAGCTTAGCATTTCTATGCCATGTATCTATCATAGTACCATTTCTATTTACACACATTTCAATACCAATACCATTACCAGAACCTCCATAGTTAGCAATAACTCCTCTTAAAGTTTGAGTAGTATTAAAATGTGTTTTTCCTAAATAATATCGACCATCAAATATCTCCCAAGCAGGACCTAAATCTGTAAAATAAGACTTATCTAAAATAGCATTATTATAGCCTCTTGGTGCTGCAATTTCCGTAGCCTCTCCGTTAATAGTAAAATATCCTTCGCTATTAATGTCAATTGTTGGATTATCAGTTGTTGCCGTAATTCCAGTATCAATCCAAGCAAACTCTGTCTCAGGAGTTATATTTTCATATCCTCCTCCATGAAAACCGATATAACCTTCTGGAAGTGATGAATAAATAACACCATCACCTACAATATAATGAATAGATACAGTTTTAGAATTTTTAAAATAATTACCGTGATTTGAAGCTCCTGCTCCATATTCAGGATTAGCAGTATCATGAACAACCACAAACTCGACACTACTCATTGGTCCGCCATGTGTTGTATATGTATCAGGATTTAATTTATATGCATCATTAATGACTAAATCATCAAACAAATAACGATTAACATTTTCATGCATCGAAAAATATAAAGTTCTACTAGAACCATACTCATAATGATGAACAATATTAAGTCCACGCGCTATAAGTTGATGCGCATTAATTAACGTCTTTAAAGCTTTATCTAAAATTTCTTCGTCTGATAACTCTTCAATTACAGAAAGAGCAAGCGTAAATTCATGTTCTTTGTTTTTAACTGTTATTGTTGTATCACCTAATGTTAAGGCGGTAACTACACCTTTATTTATTTCTGCAATACTAGTATCGCTAATTGCAAAACTAGTATCATTTAAATTTAAACTTCCATATACAGATGGTGTGATTGTAAAACTTTCTCCAACTTGTAATGTTCCATTATAGCCTTCACTTAATTCAATAGTCATGCCATCTTCAACTGGAACTGTTAATTCAAACTCTGTATAAACACTTGGATCATATTTATAACTAAGCCTAATCATCGTTGTTCCATAATTTTGAGCACTTACTGAAGTATTATTTACAATTTTAGCAACCTCTGGGTTTGAAGAAGTAACCACAACGTCTCTATAAATAATATCTTGGGGATAAACTGTCCATTGCAATAAATAACTAGAATTTTTCCCTAAAGTTTCTCTTGGGGTATGAAGAACAATCTCTTGAGCAGGTCTACTAATAACCCATTTTGCATAATATGTTCCACCTTTAGTAATTGAGTGGATGTGTTCTCCTTCAAAGTCTGGATTATCATACCATCCCTTTAATGAAAATCCTTCGCGATAAATAAATGATGATAAACGTGATCTTTGGGTAACATTCGTAAACTCTAATGGCATATAATACTTTGCCAGTGTTACATTATAACCATAAGCCAAACTACCAATAGCATAATTTGAAGTTAAATAACTTGGATTTTTATCAAATTGTTTACCCAAAACAAATGCTCTAAACTCATAATCAATTGCATATTTATCAACTCCAGCATTTGCTTTTGTTTGAAACTCTGCTAGTGTTTTGTATTTTAATAATAAGCGACAAGATCCAGCATTAGCACTTGACCCTACTTGTCCCAAATAATCAGCTAGCCATAACCATTTTTCACGATACCCACTATACATAAATTCATGCATATGTAAATTATCATATTTATCCCAACTATCAATAGTCTCTAAAGTAACTGGTCCAATTCCTTTAGTTGCTAAAAACTCATTAAAATCAGTTAGAAAATCAGTAATCATTTTTTCTCTTGTACGATAAATATTTTGTCCACCATTATATTCTAATCTATAACTATATGGTTCAATTGGGTCATAATATAATACAACAACAGTTGTTCCATCACCTTTTATCTCTTGATCTGCGGGGATTTCTTTTAATCCATAATCAGGATATTCTCTTTCATAATAAATAGCAATTTTTTCTGTTGTCCCTGTTTTCTCATCAGTAACATCTAATACATATTCACCATCAACTAAAATCCAGTGTTCAACTTTATAAGGAGTACCTGATAATGGTCGATACTTAGCATAGAAAATAGTATCTTTAGTAATTGGTATGGTAAAATCAGCTACAGTTTTAAATTCACTATCACTATACCAATCAAAAAACGAATAACCTGGCTTTTCTGGATATGTTAGTGGCTTTAAAACTAGATTGCCTTTTAATATAGTTTGACTAGGTATTTCGCTACCACCAAATGTTTCAAACTGAACTAAAGCTTTATTATCTAATTCCCATTTTGCAACTAATGTAAAATCAGATGTTACTATTTGTGTAAAATCATATTCTTCTTCACCCAAATACCAACCAAAAAACTTATATCCTTCTTTGATTGGGTCACGAGGTTTGTAAGCATTTCTATTGCGTAATGTTGTGACAGGATCAACTGGTGATCCACCATTTGAATCAAAGGTAACTGTAAATTGTAATTGGACTACTTCCCACTTAGCAACTAATGTAATATCTTCTGTAATAGCGGTATTAAAATCAAATTTAACATCTCCTAAATACCAACCTAAAAAGACTGATCCAGATTTTGTTAAACTTGCACTTGGAAGAGAAACTTTTCCTCCTTTTTCAATTACAACAGGTTCAATTGAAGCAACATCAGCAGCATCAAATGTTACCGTAACTGTTACTGTTTTTGGTAAAACAGTAACTTTAACTTCATATTTATTTTTACCTATAGTTGCATAGACAAAAGTTGTTCCTTCTTCTAAACCGTAACTTTCCCATCAGAAACACTTACCATAGCTGGATTATCTGTACTCCAATCTATTTTAGTATCGACAGGATCGATAGTATAATCTATAGTAATACTTTCTCCTACTTCTAAACTAACATTAGTTTTACTAATTGTGATTTTTGGATCATCTTTACAAGCAGTCAAAATTAATCCAAATCCTAAAATAGTAGCAATAATAAATAGTTTTTTAAATAGTTTTATATCTACTCTTTTACTTACTCATAAAAAGCAATTAGCGTAAGATCTTCAGTAATTGTTATAACTTGATCAAGATAAACTTTAATCAACTCTTCTCCTTCATAATATCCCCAGTATTGGAAAACTTTTCCTTCTTTTTCCGCAACCTGAAAAACTTGATAGTTGCTTACTTCACCTTTTTTTACCTTGGCAGTTTCAATATTCTTTCCCCCTTGAGTATCAAAAGTAATTTTATAAAAGTTAGGTATCCAAATTGGTATTAATTCAATATCTTTTGTTACAATAAACGAATTATCAAGAGGAACTAAATTACCATCTTCAAAATAAGCCCAACGTTCTAGAATATAAAACTCTCTTTCAATTACTGGTAGGTAATATTCATTACCTTCAGTAATATAAACAGGATCCATTGGGGGATTTGTATTAAAGCTAATTTTCTTTTTCTCATTCATCCAGCCAGCAACTAAAATTATATCACTAGTAATTGGAGTTTTAAAACTAAAAACTTCACCATCTAAATACCAAGCAACAAATTCTTTTCCCTTCTTTTTAGGAATCATTACTCTTACCAACTTCCCATTTTCAACTTCAACTCTTGTAAGTAAATGTAAGTTTTCCTCATCAGGAATAAAGGTAACAGTAAAGATTTTCTCTGTTACAGTAACATTAATTTCTTCACGAAACTCATCATAAGTAACTACAATTTTAGCACTTCCAATACCAACACCAGTTATAACCCCTTTTTCTACTTCCACTATTTTTTTGTCAGTAGATTCGTATTGTAGTTTTACTTTTCTACTTGTTTCAATTTCTAAAGTTTTCTTTTGACCAATTTCAATTGTAATTTCTTTTTCTGAAACATTAATTTCTACTTTTTTTGTACAAGCAGTAACTAGTAATATAGAAAGAATTAAAAAGATAAAAGTTAAGCATCTTTTCATAAATTCACCTCTATATAGTATACCATATATTTAACCTTTTCTAAATAAAAAGATAAGCACTTTTAGTGCTTATCTTTGTTTATATGGATCGAATCCTAATCTCTTTAATGTCTCCACAACATAGCTTTCTTTGTATTCTTCACCTTTAGGTCTATTTTCTACTGTATAGAAGAATTCTTCGTTTGCTTGTTTATATGGAATATTTGCTAGGTTAGCGATAATTCTTGTGGATCTATCAATAAGTTTTTTGTTTGTTGGGAAAACTTGAATCATCCAGTTACCCCAAACACGACCCATCTTTGCCATTGTACCAGTACTAATTAAGTTAAAACCAACTTTAACCATCATATGACTTAATAAATCTAAGTAAGTATGAGGAAGTTTTACGGAAACTTTGATTTCATCTTTTGCAACTTTACCCTTAGGAATATTACCCATTCTTAAAACTTTAGATTCAGAATATTTACCCTTTTCTTTATTAAAATATTCTAATACTTTTGGATTAGTGCTACTAGTCCCATTAATATCAACTAAAAGCAATGATGAAGTTGCACGTGAATATCTTGATGGATCATCTTCCTTACCAATATTATATTCAAATACTTGTTCAGATCCTACTAAAGGTGGATTGTCAATAATATCTTGAGAAGCTTTCATTTCAAGATAATCTTCTTTAGTCCAATCTAAACCTTTAACTGGTCTTCTAAAAACATGTTGCCATGCTACCGTAGAATTATATAGTGGGTCTTTAATATATGCCCAACTTAATCTATCTGTCTTATCTTTGAATTTCTTAAATGGTGGCAATGTAAATGTAGGTTGTCTTTCTGTAGTATCTGTCATAATATCTACTAAATATTCATGAGTAGTATATGTCACTAAACCTTTAGCTTGATAGATTCTTGTTTCATAATCAATCATTTCTGCTAGGCCAGCTACAGCTTTATCTTTGTTTAGATTTTTTAATACTTTAGAATATTCTTTTGGATATTGAAGCATCTTAAGTCTTTCAACTCCTAAAGCATCAAATTCATCTTCAGTTAACTTATCACTTAAGAATTTATCGATTGCACATTCTAAAGCAGAACCAACTGCAAGTAATTGAACTGAAGCAGATTGCATTCTTGTAGAACCAGCAACAGCCATATTACCTACATATAAATTGATAAAGTTAATATTTTTACGGGCAAAAACTAATCTTGCTCTTTCTAAGTGCTCAGTTAAGATTTCTCTTGGATTAGTGTAGAAATAGTAAGTACTAATTCCCATATCATCACCTTGTAAAGCAGAACCAACTGTACTAGATGATAAACTACATTCAGCTAAAACTAATAAAATATCACCTTTTTCTAAATTAGCTTCTACTGTTTGTCTTCTGCCAAAACTAATATAGTCTTCATAGTTTTCTACTGATTGTACTAAAGCACGATCTCCACCAGTCATAAAGTCCATACCAGACTTAATTAACTTATTTGCCTCATCATGATATTTTGGTAATACTTTACCAAAATCACTCCAGAACTTTCTCCACATGTATCCTAGTGTTTCTGCCATTCTTCCTGAAGCTCCTACTGAAGATAAAACAAATTTCTTACCTTCTTCCATAACCCTTACTAAATCTTTTACTAACTTCTTATACTCTTTAGTTTTCATAGCCGCAGCTACAACTTCAGAAATTTTTAAATCAGCAGCTAAAATTGTTTTAACTCCTAATTTTGTATCCTTCATAATGTCTGCACTTAAGTTTTTAGTAACAGGATTTGATTGTTCAGTTGGAATCATTCCCAGCTGAAACTGTTTTTCATTTTCAATAAAATGTTTTGATTTTTCTTTATAAGTCATATTTCCACCTCTTTTATCTATTTATTATTATACCATTTTTAAAGCTATAAAACAACTAAAATCAAGCCTTATGCCTTTACTACTTCAGCTCCAAATGGGAAAAATGCTAATGGAACTAACTGAAATAGTTTAATTCCGATAGGAATGCCAATAATTGTAATACAAAGAACAATGGCTGCAAAAATATAACTTAAACACATTTCCCAACCAAAGAAAATTGCATAAATAACATTGCCAACTGGATGTTTCGCATAATTAATTTTAACATCTTTTCCAAAAGGCCAAATCATAAAATTGGCAATCTTAAATAAAGTTAAACCTACGGGAATACCAATAATTGTAATGCAAAAGATTACACCTACTAAAACATAAGATAGCCAAAACCATAATCCACCAATAATTAACCATAAAATATTTCCTAAAACCTGAAAGAATTTTTTCATAACTTGCCTTCTTAAATTCCTTTTACTAGTTCATAAGCTTCTATTACCATCTCTTTAATATTATCATAAGATGCCTTTTTTAAAAACTCATTTATATCCATATACTGAGCTGCCACAATCCATTTTTCTTTTGTTTGGGGACTGCCAGCATTTTTTATTCTGAAACAAAAAGGATAAATCCTTTTCTTGACAAACTTATTATAGTGATTAATAAATCTAATCTCATAAGGATCAAGTTCCTTAATTAAGTCTTTCTTTTTTATCTGAATATTTGTCTCTTCAAAACATTCTCTAATAGCTGTTTCAATCTTCGTTTCCCCTTTTTCTACATGTCCCTTTGGAAGTGATAAGTATTCATTACCATAGATTAACTCTTTAGTAACTAAAATCTTATTTTCATAAAAGACAATGGCCATTGCTGATTCTTCTTCTAAATATTCTTCTAAAACGAAATTTAAAATTAAGTTTTTCTCATATTTCAAATCACTGTTATTATTCTTAATATTTACTACTAAGATATCAACACCATATAGTTCTGCTTGTTTACTATAATATGCTTTTAACTCATCACTACCATTTTCACTTAAAACAATAATCTTCTCAGTTATCTTTGAATATTTTAACTTAGAACTTTGATTGTAATAATGAGCTTTTTGCTTGTAAAATTCTTGATAGTTAAGACAGCGACTATTATCTACGTCAGAAACAATAAAAATAATCTCTTTTGCTTGTAATAAATTATGATAGAAATCTTGTTTTTCGTTTTCATTTTTAAGATCTTGATAGTTATATACTAAAAGTGACTTGATGTTTTCTTGTAAAAACAAAGTAATATCAGAATATACTTGATCTTTGATACAAAAATTCACAATTATTTTCATTGCTTGCTCCTTTTATATTTTATTCTGTTCTTAAAGCTTCAGCTGGATCTTTCTTAGCTGCCATACGAGCAGGAATTGCTCCTGAAATTAAAGTAAGTATTATGCTTAATAAAATCATACTGATAATTGTTTTAAATGTTATTGTAGCTATTTGATTATAACCAATTAAGTCTTTTAACGATACATTAACAATTAAAGTAATAAAGTAAGTAATAATGATACCAAAGATACCAGATATTAAACCAATAATAAATGTCTCTACATTAAACAAATTCGAAACATCTTGCTTTCTACCACCTAATGCTCTAATAACACCAATTTCTTTTTCTCTTTCAATTACTGAAACATAAGTTATAATTGCAATCATTACCGATGATACAACTAGCGATAAAGCCGTAAAAACAATTAGAGCAATTGTTACTACTTCAATCATATCTTGAATCATCGTAATAATAATTGATAAGTTATCTGAATAAATAATCTTCGTTCTTTCTTCAGCTGTATAATTAAATCCACCAATTTCTAAATCTTGGTCTGAACTCCATAAATCTAAATATTTTATTGTTAAATCTTTTTGATCAAAATCAGTAGAATAAATTCTAATTTGATTAGGGATACTATTACCACCGATATCTCTTAAAGATAACGAGTAAGCATCACCTGAACCAATTCCAGGAATTAATGATAAAAATGTTGCATAAGGTGGAATTGACCCTACAAAACAATCTTCTGTATACTCTTTTGGATTACCATCTTCATCTTTTTCAAAAACATAAGTATATGGGTATGTAATCCCTACTGCCATCGAAATACCAGTATTAGCATCAACTACAACAGTACTTACAAATTCTTCTTTATCATTTTCTAATAAATATCTAACAATTTTAGATTCAATATTGTCATTTAAAAACTTCTCATTAAATTCAGGAGTATAATAAATTCCTGGATTTAAAGAAGCAAATTTTTCTCCTTCCTTAGGAACTAAAATTGTAACAATTTCTAGCTCTAATCCATTATCCCAATCTCCAATGCTTGGACTATAAGTAAATGGACGAGCATTTTTCGTCAATAGGTTTGTGTTTTCTGTATAAACAGAATCATTTGGAAAATAAGTAAGTTTTTTATCCATAATCTCCTCATATGAGAAATTATCTTTGTCTAAATTTGGATTATATTTATTATTTTCCAATGCTTTATAAACTCTATTTAAAAACTCATCTTGATTATAAAACCCTAATTGAGCAAGTAAAACATCAGTTGCTGCTTGGTCATTATTTAAAATCAACATAACTTCACCAGCATTTTCTGGATAAATCTGCTCACTTTTACTAGCAATAACATCAAATTGATTTAAGATATATTCTTTATTATTTGGTAAAGGATTAAACACTCTTGATAAACCAGTAATAACATTAGCATATTCCCCCACATCCGTCTTACCTAACATTCTTGAATAAATATGCGTAATCGCTCCAATTGATGCTGTGTCTCCCTCATGACCTGTAAAGGGGTTAGAAACATAGATGTTATTGTTCACATCAAAGTTATAATCAAAAACATAAGCTCCATATTGATCTTCCGGCATTTCTTTAATAAATGTTTGATAAACTTCATTAATATCATTTTCAATTCCAAAAGATGTTAGTTGTTCTTGCCTTTTAACTAAATTATCGACTAAAGCAAAAACATTAATATATCCATCTTCATAAGCATATTCTATTGCTTCCTTCTTTTCTTGAAAACTCATTGTATCCATAAATGATGCAATATTAATCGCCGATTTATCAATTGTTATTGGATTACCAGTAAGCATATCGTTTTGCATATCATCTACATAATTTTTAACGCCTTGCGATAAAGATAAAACAGAAGCAATACCAATAATTCCAATTGAACCAGCAATACATACTAAAATTGTTCTTCTTAATTTGGAAATTAAATTTCGAGTAGATAGTCTAACAGCAGACCAAAGTGATAACTTAGATTTCTTGTCATACTTAACTGGTTCTTTAACATCTAATTTACCCGGTTCATATGGATTACTATCATCTATAACTAATCCATCTTCTAACTTTATAATTCTTGTAGAATATTCATATGCTATTTTAGAATTATGTGTAACCATAATTACTAACTTCTCTTTAGAAATCTCTTTAATTAAATCCATAATTTGGGCTGAAGTTTCTGTATCTAAAGCTCCTGTTGGTTCGTCTGCTAAAAGAATCTCAGGATTATTAATCAATGCTCTAGCAATCGATACTCTTTGTTGTTGACCGCCCGATAATTGGTTAGGCCTTTTATTATATTCTCCTTTTAAACCAACTTTGTCTAAAACTTCAATTGCTTTCTTTCTTCTTGTTTCCCTATCAACACCAGCAATATTAAGTGACAACTCAACATTCTCAAGCACGGTTTGATGAGGAATTAAATTATAACTTTGAAAGACAAAGCCAATCCTGTGGTTACGATAAGTATCGTAATCACGATCTGTAAATTTATCAGTAGGAGTTCCATCTATATATAAATTACCACTAGTATAATGATCTAATCCACCAATGATATTTAATAAGGTAGTTTTACCACATCCAGATGGTCCTAAAATAGAAACAAATTCAGCTTTACGAAAAGATAAATTTATTCCCCTTAAAGCATGAACCTTTCCCCAACTGACCTTATAGTCTTTGGTTATATTTTCTAGTCTTAACATCCAATCACCTTCTCCTCTTATAACACTTGTAATAATTATATCATATTAAATAACCTTTTTCTATTTAAATAACTTAGAAAAAATAAAAAAATACTTCTTTACTATATTAATAATGAAGTATTATATTATTACTATTTATCCTTACTACTTATCTTGGTACAATATTCTTTCAATTTAGGGATACTTTCGATAACAGTATCCCATACATATCTACATCTACTGTTTGATAATGATGGCCTATTTTATCTCGCATTTTTGCAATTTCTGACCAAGGAATTTCATTATATTTATCTGTAAATGTTTTCGACAACTGTTTAACATTTTCTCCTATTAAGAAAATATTAAAACTAACAATTTCTATAATATCATCATTATTTTCAAATTCCTCTTTTTTTAAATTCTCGGTTTTGGTTAAAATTCTATCACATTTTTTTATAATCAATTCTATTTTAAATAAGTCTCTATTTTTTACCATAACTTTATCATGTCCTCCATAATGTTCTCTTTAAATGTTTGATGCATTCTGGCAGTATTAAATACTAAATCAATTTTCTTATTTAGAGCTACTTCTAATTCCTCTTCTAAAATTACTTGATCTACTAATGTTTTTATATTACCTTTATCACAATAAATATCAATATCGCTATCAGGTCTTGCTTCCCCTCTTGCATATGAACCAAAAAGATTAATGTCAGTAATACCATATTTATTTAAAATAGGCTTGATTATACTTTTAATTTCTTTAATTGTATAAACACTTCTATTAATGTCTTGATCTATTAAATCCATAATATACTTATTTCTATTCTCTATATTATCTAAATAATTAATTATTTTCTCGTCAGCCTTTTTAACCCTAAACTGATACATCTTATAATTATTTTTATTGTATTTAGCAATATACTTTTTTTGATCGAATTTCATATTTCGCCTCTTCTATACATATGATATCATATGTATATTTAAATGTCAATAAAAAAGAGTTTATAACCTATAAACTCTTTTACACTTCGACAATCAAGATTCCTTCTTGATCATAATCTAACTTTTGAAGAATATTACCTTTTTTAAAATAGAACGAACCCCCATAAGATTTAGGATCATCTGATAAAGAATTAATCATTAATGCCTGATTAGCTACTTTAAATGCTTGAATAACATATTCTCTTTCTAATTTTTGCCATTGTTTTAAACTAAAGTTAACATAAATAGGCCAAAGTAATAAATCCTTAGCTTTAAACTTTTCTGAATAATCCCAAAGATCTCCACATAAAGCAATAGCTATATCTAACCCTTTATAATTGAAATTGAATACTTTATTTACTTCCTTATAATGAAAATCTGTTTTAGTATAATCTTTCCAACCTTTTGATATTCTTCTATAATTATACTTTAGTTTGCCTTCAATAATAATTGCATATGAAGAATAAAGTTTATCTTCTTCTTTTTCTAAATAGCCTATTCCAAGATCAACCTTATTATCTAATGATAACTTTTCTAATCTCTTCATCGTCTTAGAACTTTGAGTGATTGCAACATCTTTATCATGATTATAGTTCCAATTAAAAGCATCAAAGCCTTGTAAGAAAGCCTCACCAAAGCAAAGCATATTGACACCATTTTTCTCTTTAATTGCTTTCTCAATTTGGCTAATATTATATTCAATATCATTATTTATAAATTTGTATGAAACCAGTCCAAATTTAACACCCATATAAACTCCAATAATATTATTCTTGATCTTTAGAGACAATAAAATTATGAAAAATATTAATAGTATGTTCTACAGCTTTTTTAGAAACTTTATCAATAGTATCATTTGGTGTATGATATGCCATACTACGATTATCATTACTCCAAGGCATACCCATAATTGTTGTTGCTTCAACACCAATCTTTCCAAACTCACCAGCATCAGTTCCACCAGTTAAAACAGCAATTGGCTTTTTATGTGTCTTAACATTAAGCTTAGCTGCAATATCAACTAGTTCAGCTGCTAAATCATCACTTAACTTAACACTGTTATTAATGTCGCTTGTTAAGAAGAATAAGGCATTTTCATCATATAAACACTCAATATTTAAAACATATGTCTTTACCTTTAATAATTCATCTTTATGTTTCTTTACAAAAGCTCTCGCTCCTCTTAATCCTTCTTCTTCCGCATCAAATGAAGCAAAGATAATTCTTGTATGCTTTAACTCTTTCTCTGTGCCTTTTAAACTATAGTAATATTTACCCATTTGAAAGGCAATTTGTGTTGATGCTAAATTGTCTCCTGCACCAGGTGTTGCTTTATTGCTTCTAAAAAACCACATTTGAGCAACTAGCAACACTCCTAAGCCAATTACCCCAATTGAAGCATAATATAAAATATCATTCTTGATAAATACATTCACAATTGCTAAGACTAAACCAATTAACACAAAAGCAATTGATCCAGTTACCCTTAAACCATAAAGTTTAGGTTGATGAATAAAAAAGTTAAATACTGGTGCACTATCATGATGAGCACTAATAATTACTTGTCTTTTTACTTCTCCTTTAGGCTCAATTACTCCATAAACATTTCTTGCTTTTTTTCTTGGAAATAGAAAATCAATAATAGGTAAATACCTAATAAACTGTAAATATAAAATAATTATACTAACTATGGCTATGCAAACTGTTACTATTTCCAGTTTAAAAATAAAGAAAATAAAACCAACAATATAGCCTAATACCAAAATATTAATCCAACCAAGAAAAGCTCCCTTGTGAATATAAAAATCATCTTTATGGAAACTATCACTATATCCTTTAGCATCTTCATATAAATAATCAGCTGTATCAAGTGATGCCTTAGTTCCAGCCATTCTTGGCCCAAATTTCTTAATTATCTTATCAGTTTCTTCAATAATATCTTCTGTAATTTTTTCTAATTTCATCTCTTAATCCCTCTTTTTTATATGATTATATATTAATAATCTTATATTCACCTTAAATATCTTCCAAGAGTTAAAAATTTATTAATAAGTTATTATATCATTTTTTTATTTAAATGTCTATTATACCATATAAACTAAATGTATACAAAAAGTCCAATATTAAATTGGACTTGATTTTCAATCTGGTGGAATAGGGGGGATTTGAACCCCCGTCCAAACACAATTTCACACAAACCTCTACATGCTTAGTTTATTTTTGTGTCTTGCCTAACTTACGAAATAAACAAAGTAAGTTAAACCATCTTCTAAAGTTTCAAACACAAAGGCCGAAGAAAGCCTAAATGTTCTATCCTTAAATTCTTGAACCCTTTAGTTTAGCTTAAGGCTAACTACAACTAAAGAGCCTTGCTTTACGCAAAAGCAAGTTGTAAATTATTTTGTTCTGCGGTTAATTTAATACCTAGATCGTTTTTATATGCGATTACCATAACATGCTATTTATATGTCCTTATGCCTGTCGAATCCAGACTATCCCTTATTTAGAGGCAATTAAACCCCAAACTATATATACCAACAAAAAGATTGATAACGCAGCACCAATATAAGCAAAGATGTTGCCTAAATTTCTAAGAGGTTCTAGCTTTACTTTAGATGGCTTTTTATAATTATACCACGCCAAAAAACTAAAAACAAGAATTGGTAATAACATTGACAGAAGTCCAAAAACAAAAGTTAGAATTGGTGAATCAACTAAACCTGATCTTTCTTCTTCAGGAACACTTGGATCTTCTCTTAATAGTTTACGATACTCTTCTTCAACTTTTTGTTCTTTAAAACTATATCCACAGTTACCACACACTTCATTCTTATCATCATTTTCCATACCGCATCTAATACATCTAATCATCTTATCTCCTCAATGCTTTCTCTAAATCTCTCTTTACATCTTTTTCTTGAATATCTTTTCTCTTATCGTAAATCTTTTTACCTCTACCTAAAGCAATCAATAGTTTAGCTCTTCCCTTTACAATATACATCTTTAAAGGAACTATCGTATATCCTTTAGCTTTTACTTTATTTAAAAGCTTTAAGATTTCATTTTTATGGGCTAAAAGCTTTCTTGTTCTTTTCTCATCATGATTATAAATATTACCTTTTTCATATTTTGCTATATGCATTGAGTCAATAAATAATTCACCCTTCTCAATATAACAATATGCTTCTTTTAAAGATACTTTGCTTTCTCTTACAGATTTAATCTCCGTTCCCGTTAAGACTATTCCAACTTCAATCTCATCTGATAATTCATAATCATGATATGCTTTTTTATTTGTAGCTATTAGCTTTTCTTTTTCCATAATCAATCCCTTACTTTACAATTTCAAAATCTATTTTTCCTTTTTCTTTATTAGCACCAACTACCATAACCTTAACTTTATCTCCTAGCCTGTATGATCTATTGTAAGATACTAACATTTTCCTTTGTTCATCAAATCTAAAACCTGGCATGTTATTAATATGAACTAAACCCTCAATTCCCTCTAAAACAGAGACAAACATCCCAAAAGACAAAATAGACGTGATTTTTCCTTGTAGCACCTTCCCTACATACTTTTCCATATATTCGGCTAGCTTTAAATCTAAAACAGCGTATTCTAAACTATCAGCGTTCCTTTCAGCAGTCGATGAGTGTAAAGCAATTTCTTTCAATCTTTTGTTATATTCACTATTTGTTTTATAATTACTATCAAACAAATATCTTCTTATCAATCTATGAACAATTAAATCAGGGTATCTTCTAATTGGAGCTGTAAAGTGTGTATAGCATTTACTAGCTAGGCCAAAATGTCCAATATTATAATTAGCATAAATAGCTTTACTCATTAGTCTTAATACTTGCATATTTAAATATTCATCTTCTTTTGAAAAAGAATTCACTAAAACTTGAATGTCTTTAGATTTAATATTCTTAGGATTAAACTTATATTTTGTATTTCTTAAAATGTTTCTAAACTCTTTAATCTTCTTTACTTCAGGTTTATCATGAATTCGATAAATAAAAGGTAAATTCATATTAGTGATATAGGTAGCTACAGCTTCGTTAGTTTCAATCATAAACGATTCAATTAACTTTTCTCCTCTACCTCTTTCAACTTTTTCTACTTTATAAGGCTTACACTCATCATCTACAAAAACTTTTAATTCAGGAATATCAAAGTCAACAGAACCTCTTTTGTTTCTTTTGTCTTCTAAAATTAAAGCAAGTTCATCCATTAAATATAAATCATTAATTAACGGATCATCAGTTTCTAATTCTTGTTCAATAATCTCGTTAACTTCTTTATATGTCCATCTTTTACTTGATTTAATCTTTACTTTTTCAATAACAGTATCTACTGTTCTACCATTGCTGTCTATTTCCATAAAACAAGCAATAGCTAATCTTTCTTTACCTTCTTGTAAGCTACATAAATCATTACTTAACTTAAAAGGTAGCATCGGTAATACTCTATCTACAATATAAACGCTAGTTCCTCTATTATAGGATTCTTGATCAATAACTGATCCTTCTTCTACAAAATACCCAACATCAGCAATATAAACCCCAAGTAAATAGTTGCCATTATCTAACTTTTCAATACTAATTGCATCATCAAAGTCTTTAGCATCATCCCCATCAATTGTAACTATTCTTTTTTCAATTAGTTTTCTTTTAGATAGTTCTTGCTTAGAATTTACTTCTAAAGCTTCAGCTGCTTTATTTACATATTCAGGGTAAGTATTACTAAAACCAAATTTAGAAATCAAACTTAAGATATCAATATCAAAATCATTATATCTACCTATTCTTTCATGAAACTGTCCAACTAAGTAGTCTTCATGATATTCAATGATCTTGACTTTAATAACATCACCTTGAGCTAATCTTTGATCTTGTTTTAGTAAAACTAGATTGTGATAATCTTCAGTATTTAAAAAGTAAGTTTTTCTATTTTTTGAAACCTCACCAACTAAATATTCTACATTCCTCTTAACAACTTCAATAACTATAGCTTTCTCAAAAAAAGGATCAGCTTTAAATAAAACTAAATCACCATCCATAGCGCTATTTAAGTCATCTCTACCTACAAATAAATCTTCTAACTCTTCTTTGTAAGTAATAAAACCTAAACCACTTTTCGTAAGAGAGATCGTACCTAGATAACGATTAGCTTGATCTTTATTTAAAATTTTGTTGTTTCGATTAATAAAGACTTCATATTTACTTATTAAATCATCAACTGTAAGCATTACATCTTTAAACTCTAAACCTAGTTCATTTGCAAGCTCTTGAACACTTAATGGTTGATATTTTTTACTATTAATTAATTTTAAGATTCTTTCTTCCATTATCTCACCTTTTAAAAAACAAAGGTCTTATACCAAGACCTTAAATTTAGTTATTTATCTTTTAGCAAAAAAAGCAGCTAGAATCGCTAAAATAAAGAAAGCAACTGATAATACTGATGTAATTACGTTAATCCAAACATCTATTCCTCTTTCTTTCTTATTTGCAAACAATTCTGACTTTTTACCTGTAAATGCTTGTGAAGCATCTTCATTTGATTTTTGTAAAATAATAATAACTATTAATAAGATCGATACGATCAAAAATAAAATATCTACAACTTGTGCGTTCATAATTTCCTCCACAACTTATATTGTATTATACCATAACTTGCTATAAAAAGCAATAAAAATAAAAAGGGATTAAATCCCTTTTTATTCTAAAGCATGACTAACTGCATCTTCAACACTGTTGATTAAAACAATATCTAAGTCTTTTTGAATTAACTCTGGAATGTCTGTAATATCTCTTTGGTTCTCTTTTGGAATTAAAATTGTTTTTAATCCTGATCTTGCAGCTGCAATTGACTTTTCCTTTAAACCACCAATAGGTAAAACATTACCTCTTAAAGTAACTTCACCTGTCATACCTACATCGTGTTTTACTTTCTTATTTGAGAATAAAGACACTAAAGCTGTAGCAATTGTAACACCAGCTGATGGTCCATCTTTAGGAACTGCTCCTTCAGGAACATGAATATGAATGTCATTATCTTTAAAGATTTGCGGATCAATGTTAAATTTAGCCGCATTCGCCTTAACATAACTTAAAGCCGCTTGTGCTGACTCTTTCATTACATCTCCAAGTTGACCTGTTAGTTGCAAGTTACCTTGTCCTTTAAAGTATGTAGCTTCAACTGACAAAGTATCTCCACCATAATGTGTATAAGCAAGTCCTGTTACAACACCTACTTGGTCATGTAAATCGATTTGATTATACAAAAAGATTGGTTTTCCTAAATAAGACTCTACATCTTCTTTTTTAACTTTAATATCTTTTACTTTTTCTAAAAGCATCTTTTTAATAGCTTTTCTAATTAAAGAAGAAATCATTCTCTCTAATTCTCTAACTCCAGCTTCTCTTGTATACTTTCTAATTATCTCCCATAAAGCATCATCTTCTAAAACAAATTCATTATTGTCTAAACCATTTAATTTTAATTGCTTTGGAATTAAATGTCTTTTAGCAATTTCAAACTTTTCGTATTCAGTATAAGATGATAACTCTACAATCTCTAATCTATCCCTTAAAGCATAAGGAATATCTTCTAAATAGTTAGCAGTTAGAATAAAGAACACATTTGATAAATCATATGGTTCTTCTAAGTAGTTATCAGAAAAAATCTTATTTTGTT
>DUOW01000002.1 GCA_012838635.1 Acholeplasma sp. | reverse complement strand
GGATTGTTAAGACTTCTTTAGAAATTGAAAAGGGCAAGATTAAAACAATTGGTAAATTTAAAGATGGAATTGAGCTTCCAGATAACTTAATTGTTGTTCCAGGATTTATTGATCAACATATCCATGGTGCTAATCATTCTGATGCCATGTATCCAACAGAAAAAGATATTTTAAATATTGCAACATCAATTACCCAAGATGGAGTTACAGGCTTCTTACCAACAACAATGACACAAAGTGTAGAAAACATTAACAAAGCTTTGGATAATATTCGCAAATATATTGAAAAGGGAGTTGAAGAAGGAGCAGAAGTTTTAGGGATTCACCTAGAAGGACCTTTTGTGAGTGTAAAACAAAAAGGTGCTCAACCAAAAGAATATATTTTAGAGTGTAGTGTTGATGCTTTTAAGAAGTTTGAAAAGATAAGTGGTAATAATATTAAAATTGTTACTTTAGCATATGAAGAAAATGGTAAAGAATTAACTCAATATTTAAAATCTAAAAATATTGTAGCATCATTAGGACATACGAGTGCATCTTATGATGTAGCAGCTGAAGCAGTTAAAAATGGGGCAACATCATTTACTCATTGCTATAATGCGATGAAAGGATTGCATCATCGTGATGCTGGGACATTAGGGGCTGCTATGCTTCATGATGAAGCTTATACGGAATTAATTTGTGATTTAATTCATGTTTCAGGCCCAGCAATCAAAATCTTATATAAACAAAAACCAAAAGATAAAATGATTTTAGTAACTGACTCAATGGAAGCTAAACATTTGCTTGATGGTAAATATCAACTTGGTGGTCAAGATGTTTATGTAAAGGATGGAGCAGCAAGACTAGAAAGTGGTAATCTAGCAGGTTCAGTTTTAAAAATGAATGATGCAATTAGAAACATCAAAAATACACTTAATATTTCTTTAGAAGAAGCAATTGATTTTGCTACAATCAATCCGGCACGTAATCTAAGCATAGACAACAAAAAAGGTTCAATTAAAGTAGGTAAAGATGCTGACTTTGTAATTATTGATAAAGACCTTAATGTTTATGAAACAATTAGAGCAGGAAAGACTGTTTATAAAAGACAATGATTTTAGAAATATCAATTTTTGTTTTACTTAGAATTATCTTTTTAAGTTTCTTAGCAGTTGGATTTTTCTTTATGCTTCTAAATGGCCTAGTAAGAAATTCAAACTATAAAAGAAAAGCTTTTTATAACTTTCTTTTAGGAGTAGGTTTTGTAAGTTTGTTTGTTATAAGTTATTTATATGATAGACAAAATACAGATATGGTAAACTTTACGAAGCATTATGTTTTAATTGGTGTTAGTGGTTTTTATTTAGTAACTCTAACAATCTATAATTATATTCAAGGTGCAAGAAAAAATGAAAGATTATTTAAAGGTGGAAGAAGTTCAAAACCGAAAGATTTTATTTACATTTTACTTAAATACCAAGATGGGTATTTACTTGAAAAGACTAATGATAAATATTTAGCTGTTATTCAAAAAATGAAAACTAACTTCCACGATGAAGAAGTTAGCAAGTTTGCAAGTAATTATGGTAATTGTTTTAATGTTAGTTATAAAGGAATAGTCTTAAAGAAAGATTACAATTATTATTGTTATCTTATAGAAACTGTTAATCTTAATCCTAAGTTAGAATATGTAGATCAATTTCAGCTTACGAAAGTGATGATGAGTGCTGAAGATAAAGAAATCATTTTATCAATTATTTTAAGAAATGATTTTGTAATTGATAAGAGAATATAAAAAAGCTTGTTTTAAAACAAGCTTTTATTTTTTGTATTTAAATATTTGATCGAAAAGTTGTTTATTAACTAAAACTTCTAAGTAAACAGAAGTAGGGTTATAAATGATCTTAATGATTTGGCCTTGCTTTTTAAGATCGTTTATTAGTTTACTTTCTTCTAAAGGTATTTCTACTTTTAAAAAGTATTCATTAGAAAATAGTTTATCTTCAATTGCTTCAATCAGTCTATTAAAACCTTCTTTAGTTTTAGCACTAAACTTAATTACATTTTCATATTTACTTGGAACAATTAAAGCATGTTCTACTAAATCTACTTTGTTTATTAAGTAGATTTTTTTAATTTGGTGAGCTCCTATTTGTTTTAAAATTTTATTTGTGTTTTCAATTTCTTCTTCAAAATTAGGATTAGCACCATTTACAACTTGGATAATTAAGTCAGCTTCTTTAACTTCGTTGATTGTAGATAAGAAGGCATCAACTAGTTGTTTTGGTAGGTCACTAATAAAACCTACTGTATCTGAAAGCAAGATTTTGTGATGATTGATATCGACGATTCTTGTATAAGTATCTAAAGTAGTAAATAACATATCTTTAGTAATGACTAGTTTTTCTTCATCTTCTAAGAAAAGATTTAAAGTAGTAGATTTTCCTGCGTTTGTATAACCAACTAAAGCAACTTGTTTTAAGAAAGATTTATTTCTTTTAACTTTCTTTGTTTCATTAGTTTTTTTAATCTCTTTTAAAGTTTTATTTAAATCAGATAGTCTTTTTCTTACATTTCTTCTTTTAAGTTCTTGTTCTGTTTCACCACCACCACGAAGATAAAGGCCTCCACTAGATCCTGCTTGACGTGATAAGTTTCTATTAACAGCAATTAGTCTAGGCAACATATAGTTTAAAGTAGCAATTTCTGTTTGAATTTTTGCTTCTTTAGTTTGAGCTCTTTGATTGAAGATTTCTAAAATGCAATATGTTTTATCGTAAATAATACAGTCTAAATAATCTTCAATATTAACATATTGGGATGGAGAAAGTTCGTTATTAAAGATAACAACTTCAGCTTGATAGAAATCTAAAGCCATTTTAATTTCTTCTAGTTTTCCTTTTCCCACATAGTGAGCAGAATTGATTTTTTCTAAATTTTGGGTAACTATATGACAAACTTCAATAGCACATGCTTCAACAATCCCTTGCAATTCTTCTAGTTCTAAGTCAGTTGTATTTACCCCAACAAGTATTCCTTTCATCTTTTCCTCCTTTTGAAAAAGGGTAATAAATTACCCTTAATCGTTTGCGTCAATTACTGTCTCTTTTTCTTTTTTTTCTTTTTTCTTTTCTTTTTCGTCAGTAGGTTTTGCAAAGATTGATACAACTGGAATTGTTAGGAATAAAATCCACCAAGGATGCCAGCCATCAATTGTAAATCCTAGAATTAAATAGACAATAACTACTAAAATTGTGTATACTGAAACAATTTTAACACTACCGTTTAGGATTGAACTTACTAGTGGTACTAGTAGGAATACAACCCAACCTGGATGCCATAAATCAGCTAAAAAGCCCATTAGTAAATAAGCTATTAAACAGATAATTGGCGTTGCGGCCGTAATTTTCTTTTTCATAAAATCTCCTTAATTATTCTTTATCTTTAGAGTTAAATTTCTCTTCAAACTTTTTTTCGCATTTTTCTTCAAATTCAGCTTCAAATTCTTCTTCGCAACCACAATCGCAACCATCATTATGATTATCAATTATGTCCTCTAATTCTTCAGCAGTTAGATTTCTTGGCCCTGCAAAGATTGCTACAATCGGAATTGTTAAGAATAAGATCCAAAATGGATGCCATAGGCTTGTTGTAAAGCCGATAATGATATAAGCAATTGCAATAATCATAGAGTAGATAGTTACAAGCTTTTGACTTTTATTAAAGAGAATTGCTGCAACTAGTGGTATAGCTAAGAATACAACCCAGCCTGGATGCCACAAGTCAGCTAAAAACCCCATTAGTAAATAGGCAATTACACAGATGATTGGCGTTGCAGCCATAATTCTGCCTTTCATATATAACTTCATTTTAGCTCCTTAGATATCGCATTTTAATTGAGCATTACAATTTGTACAAGTGTTGCAGCCACCAATTTCTTCTACAATCCCCTCGTGGCAAATTGGACATAAGTTACCAACTTCAACACCGATTTCACGATTAGCTTTTAAAGGTGCTACTTGATCTAAACTAGCAGCTGGCTCAATTTTTACATCTGATTTAGATTCAGTAATTTCAATACCTAAATCTTCTAAGCCTACTTGTTTAGGAAGTTTATCTTTCTTAGTTAGAGTAAGAACTTGTGAGTCTCTTGATCCATCTACGTAAACAGTACCGCCTTTAGCTCCACCTTTGTATAATCTTAAGTATAAGTCTTCTACATCTTCAACTGTGTAGCCTTTAGGAGCGTTAACAGTTTTAGAGATTGAAGAGTCAACCCATCTTTGAATTACACATTGTGTATCAGCGTGTTCTTCAGCTGTAAGACCCATTGCACTTACAAAGATATCTGGTAAGTTATCATATGAATACTGTGGGTTATGTTCAAGATAAATATCAATTACTGGAGCGTTAACTTCCATAAATTGACCTAAACGTCCACTACGATAATATTTAAAAGCAAAGTATGGTTCTAAGCCTGTTGATACGCCAACCATTGTTCCAGTAGAACCAGTAGGGGCGATTGTTAGTAAGTGAGAGTTTCTAATACCATATTTTAGAACATCGTTTCTGATTTTTTGTGGCATACCCTTCATATAACCAGTTTCGATAAATTTCTCTCTTGAACCATATTGATCTAAGAATGGGAAGCTTCCCTTTTCTTTTGCTAGGTTAATTGATGCATCATAGGCAGTAGTAGCGATAAACTTAAATAATTTATCTACAAACTTATTACCTTCTTTACTGCCGTAACGTAGGTCTGAATAAATAATTAAGTCATGTAAACCCATAACTCCTAGACCAACACGACGTTCACCTTTAGCTTGAATTTCATTTGCTTCTAAGAAGTAAGTAGTTTGGTCAATTACGTTATCTTGCATTCTAACAGCAATTCTAATTGAGTTTTCTAATTTTTCCCAATCAACATCGCGCTTTTCCCAGTCAAACATATTAGCTAAGTTTAAAGCAGCTAAGTTACAAACTGAGTAAGGAGCAAGTGGTTGTTCGCCACATGGGTTTGTGCAGACAACTTTTTGACCATATGATTTTGCATTTGTCATATCATTAGCATTATCAATAAAGAAGATGCCTGGTTCAGCTGAGTATGTAGCGCAAATACAAATTAGATGCCATAATTCACGAGCTTTAATTGTACGATATGTTTTAACGTGGTAACCCATTTTCTCCCATTCTCTAACATCACCACAAGCTTGCCATTTTTCATTATAAGCAGCTTTTTCACCTTGCGAGTAATCATCAGTATCAGGGAATCTTAAAGCGTAGTCTAAATCATTTTCTACTGCATGCATAAATTCTTTAGTGATAGCAACAGAAATATTAGCTCCGCTTAAAAAGTCGGGGCTATTTACAGAATATACTCCACCTAGATTTAAAGTATCTTTTACTTTTTGTAAAGCAAGTTTACTTACTAAATCAGGGTTAGTTTCTGATAGTTTTACAATCGTTTCATAAATTTCAATTTCTTCTGGAGTTAGATGCGTAAACTTAAGTTTATCTTTTGCAAGACGTTTGATATCTTCATCCTCTAAGTTTTCAATTAAGAAAAGTAAAATCTTTGGATTTTGCATTTTACTGATGATAAACTCCAAAATATCTGGATGCCAGTCTGCAAGCATAATCATTTGTGCTCCACGACGACTTCCACCTTGTTCTACAAGATTTGTAAGTGAAGATAGGTCATTAAGCCAGCTTACTGATCCTGAAGATTTTCCGTTAACTCCTTTAGCTAAGGCGTTACGTGGACGAAGAGTTGAACCATTTGTTCCTACTCCACCACCACGAGACATAATTTCCATAACCTCTTTACGGTGACGACTAATACCGCCACGAGAGTCATGGATATGTGGCATAACAAAGCAGTTGAAGTAAGTAACTGCTGTATTACTACCAGCACCAAAAAGAACTCTACCAGCAGGAACGATGTTCATCTCAATTAGTTCTTTTTCTAATGCTTGAACAACATCTAAAGTTTCCCCAATGCTTAAATTATTAGCTACTCTTTGGCAGATTTGCTCGTAGTAAAGTTCTAGTGGTTTATCAACTTCACTGATTTTTCTTTTAATTATACCTTTGTTTGTAGCATCTTCCGCTATTCCTAAGTATTCTTCTTCAAGTTTAATATAAATATGATTTTTCGTAATACGGTCGATATAACCAATTCCTCTTGATGGGAATTTAGGATCATCCTTAACAACGCATAATACTAAATCACCTTTAGAGTAAGATATGTGGTTAATATCTTTTTGAGCATAGCGGTCTAAGAGAATCAAACGCGAAACGCTACTAAAGCTTTTCTCCATCGTCTCATCGACTAAAAATAAATGAGGGAAATAGTTCTTTAAATCCTCATTTAATTTCTGTTTTAATTCTTTTGAGTAGTTTACATTTTCTTGCATAATCTCACATATCCTTCCTCGTTAAATTTTATACTTACTTATTTATAGTATTATATCACAACAGGAGTAATAATTCGAGAAGAAAATTAATGAAAATAAAAATTCTTTTTTTCTTTACAATTTTCTAATTTTTCCATTTTTGAAAAAGTTATAATTATGTTTTCAAAAATCAATTTAATACTATAAATTTTCATTGTTTTTTGGTATAATATGATTAAATGGGAGATAGCGCAATGATTCAAGGATCTAATCGTAAAATGAGATTATCAAATAGTGCTACATACTTACAAGATATCTTTTCTGATACTCCATATATCGAACTTGGTAATATTGATTATGAAGTTATGGAAAGAATTTTGAATTTTGAAAGAATTAGGATTGATGAAATATCAGACTATAATATTCAAAATAGTGGGATGTCGAACTTTAGGATTAATCGCGAAAGTTTACAAAATATAATTCCATATATGTTTATCGATAGCTTGAATAAGAAAAATAGAGTTTATCAACTTTTCTTAACTTATGGTTTGGTAAGATATCGTGATAACAATAATGAAGAAAAATTCGCTCCAATTATTTTAATTCCAGTTAATTTATATTTTGAGAATAACGAAATTTATCTTCAAAAATATGCCCGTCCAATTGCTAACGATATTTTAGTAAATGTTCTATCGACGATTCTTACACCTGATCAAAGAAGATTGTTACCAATGCAATTATTAGATCGTTTTGATTCTTTATATTCATTAGATCGTTATATCTTGCAACTAGCCAATATTGAAGGTTTAGATGTTAAGTTAGAGAACTATCTAACAATTGCTAAGACAGTAGAAGATAGGCCAGATTTAAAACATAGCACGTTTCCGATTGTAAGAGACCAAAACGAAAGTTTGCTTGATAAACTTTACAGTAAAGATTGTACTTTAAGATATATTGCTCCTTTAAATAAAAAACAAAGAGAAGCTTTATATAATGCAAGTATTGGTAATAGTTTTGTGATTGTTGGAAGGTTAGGAACTGGTAAGACACTAACTTTAATCAACATTTGTTTAGAAGCAATTACGCAAGGAAAAAGAATCTTGTATATTTCCAACCAAGATGAAACTTTAGAAGCAGTATATAATAAATTTAATATTTTAAATTTAGAAAATTATGTTGTAAACTTTTCTAATTCTTTTGCCTATTTTAATTATGGTGAAGCTTCTCCTTATCCAAAAGGTAAATATGAAGAGTTAACAGAAAAGGCAGAATTATTAGAATTATATCAAGAAGTTAGTGATTATGAAGCAAAAATCTATTCAAAAATCCAAGACTATCGTTATGTAGAGGTCTTAACTGAACTTGCTGTTTTGTCATTACAAAAGAAAAAGTTATTAGAAATAGCTAATTTAGATATTTTATATAAACATGAGTTTTTAGATGTTTTGAAGGCGTTAGAAGAAATTGAAAGTTATCGTAAAATTATACCTTCAATTTCTAAAAACCAATGGCATCAAGTTTTAATCTCTTCAGATTTTTTGTCAAGAGACTATATCATTGATGTTTTAAAACAAATCAAAGAAAACTTTTTAGTTATTGAAAAAGAAAAAGCAACTTTAGAAACAAAATATGGTGTTGCTCCTCAAAATAGTTTATCAAGATTTCGTAATACGACGAGCAATATTAAGAAATTATCAATTTCTGATTTGCCAGAATCTTGGAAAAAAGTTGGTTTTGCTAGTTATGAAGAAGCAGTTGAGGAATTTGATAGTTTAAAGGAAATTATGACTTCCTTACAAGAAATCGTCTATAATTTAGATGCTAAATGGAAAGACTATCAAACAATTGAAATTGACAAATTAATTAAAGATGCTTTAGGTAAGCATAGTAAACAAGATTTAGAATATTTAAATGCTTTATTAAAAGCAAGGAAAGATCTAACAACGCTAAACAATAACTTTGCTTACCAAAAAGAATTGTATGAGATTAATTCAAAAATTTTGGAAAAAGCATTTGAAATAAAACTATTCCTAAATGATTCAATGCAAGCTAACTTAATTCATTTTCTTGATCTTTATAAAGAAGGAGCTTTTAAGTTTAAAGATATTGTTCATTATTCTCAAGATAAAATATTTGTGAAACAATTATTTAGAGCCGAAATAATAGCTAATCGTTATCTAAGAACAATTGATGAGTTTGAAAAAGAATATCCTTATGTAAGGATGAACAGTATTGAAAACTATTTAAATATCTTAAATAAGAAAAAGATAAGCAATATTGAGAAACGATTACTTAATGCTTATCGTAAAGAAGACCAAAGAAAAGTTAAAGAAGATTATGATGTTTTACTTAAGAAAACAAGAAAAGTTTATGATGCTCAACGTGGGCTAATGAAATTAGACAAGATTTATGAGAACTACTTTTTAGGATCTGATTTTTCTGGTATGGTTAAAAGATATAAAAATATTGAAACTTTCTTTGAAGAAAATAAAAATTCAACATTTAAAAAAGCTTTAGTAGGCTTAGCAATTAAGTTGGAAAAATATACTGAACAAGAAAAGCTAGAATTAACTAACGCTTTAAATGCTTATAATAGTTCAATTATAGAAATTACAAAACTAACAAGAAGTTACGCTGTTTTTGGTTTTGAATCAGAAAAAGATAGCTTTAAAGATATCTATCAAGAGTTAACTAGTTTCTATAGCTATATCACTAGTTTATATAAAACTAATGATTTACTAATTGAACAACTTTTAGAAAAAAAGGAATATGTTTCTTTAGAAGACTATTATGAACTTTCAGAAAGCAAAGATCAAATTGCCAGGATTGTAAAGGGGTTAAGAAGTAATAGCAAATATCAAAAGATTTATGGCAATTTATATTTAAACGAAAACACAAACTTAAGCAATATTCAAAGAACATTACAAAACTTTAAGAAATATCGTGATTGTTTCATAAGTGATAGTAAAGTTATTGCTAGTTTAGGGGCAAAAAATGCCGAGAAAATAAACGAACATTTAAATGTCGCTTTAGAAGCAAGTGAAGATTTAAATCGTGCCTTCCAAAATTATGCTAAGTATTTTCAAACTGGAGTTTCTTATTTCTTATATTTTGATTTTCCAGTAATTATTGAACATCTAAATACGTTACTGAAAAAAGAAAAAGAATTAGATGCTTATTTAGTAATTAATCGAAATTTAAGAAAGATTAATAGCTACAAACTTGAAGATTTAAGCGAGATTGTTGTTTCTGAAAATAAAGATAATAACTTAGTAGCTAGTTTTAAATATACTTACTTTGCTTATTTAAAAAATGAGTTTTTAAAGAAAAAGCCAGAAGGTGATGATTGCCAAGATGCTTTAAATAAGGTTATTGCTTTGGAAAAAACTTTAATTAGAAAAGACATTAATAATTTAGTTGCAGATATTAGAAAACACAGTAGTAATAAATTTAGTGTTCACAATATTAAAGAATTAGATTATCGTAGGTATATTAAAAGAACAAAAGGAACTAAACATTTATTTTTAGCTCCTGTTTCCCTACTTAACTATTACTTAGATGTAAATGATTTTGATTTAGTAATTATTGATGATGCACAGCTATTAAATGCAAGTGAGTATTATAATGCTGTTTTAGGAAAACAAATTATTATTTCAGGGGAACTTCAACCTCAAGGAGCAGTTTTTAATACTTTAATTAGTAGGATGATGAATGAAACAATTATTAAATTTGATTTTCGTTATCTACCTACACCAAAAAAGATTTTAAATTATATTCCAGGATTACAAAGTTTAATTAAGAATACTTATAGCGGTAATCGAGGAATTGAGATTATTAAAGATAAAATCGTTTATTACATTACGCTTTTATATATGACAAACAAAGATATTAAGATTAACGTCTTTATCCGTAATTTTGAAAAGCAAAAAGAAGTATATACAGAAATTGCTAATAGTTTAATTCATGCCAACTTAAGTACAAGTGATATTTATACAATCCTAACAAGAAGGATTAATATTGGCGATATCAATAATGTTTACTTATATCATGCTGACTATAATGTTATTTGGCTTGAAGATTATCACGAAGTAAACTTAGAACATATTAGTTTAAATATTTTAGATACATTACTTCTTTGTAATGAAAGAGTAATCATCTATGATAGTAATAACTATATAAGAAGTGATAACTTATTTCCCAAAACTTTACACGGAATCTTAGAAGAAGATGATGCGGCGATTTTTGCGGGGGTTACTTATAACCAAATGAACTTAGAATTAAAAAAGCTAATTGAAGCTAAAGGTTATAAAGTATATGAAGCACCGGGTGATATTAGTATTATTATTGAGAAAAATGATCGTTTGTATGGTGTCTTATTATTCTTTGATTATACGAAAATCCATTATGAGATTTTAAATGAATATCGTGAATACTACGAGCATTATAGGGCTAATGGTTTTAAAATGATTAATGTTTGGATTACTCATTTTGATAACGACTTAAAGAAAATAGCTGATTATATTGTAAAGGAAATTAAAAATGAAACATAAGATAAGTAAGAAAACTTTTAATGATTTCGTTTATTCCTTGAAAGATAAAAGACGTAGTTATTACTATATTAATACGCAATTAGATAGATTACAAAAAGCAGGATTTAATTTAAGTACGAAATTAAATAATGGTGATAGCTTATTACATTTTGCGGTAAAGAAAGATGAAATAAGATTAATTAAGATTTTAGTAAAATATGGTATAATAATAGACCTAGCAGACTTAAAAGGTTTAACTCCCTTACATTTAGCGGTCAAGGATAATAAATATAATGCAGCTAAGACTTTACTTGAAGCTAAGGCTAATCCTAATTTAGGAGCAGAGTTAGATCAAACACCCTTACATTTAGCAGTTATAAACGGAAATGTAGAGATGCTAGAACTGTTAAGACAATATGGTGCTGACTGTTTCTTAGTTGATGAAAAAAATCAAGACGCAATTGATTATGCAATTGATGAAAAAGAACTTCCAGTAATTAAATATTTTTATGAAACTGTGGAGTTAGATCAGATGAGAAGAGAAAAATTAGAAAAAATAATGGAAGGTGAAAAAATATGAATGAAGCATGGGAAAACTTAATGAATAATTTAAGGGCAAGATTGGAGAATCCGTTAGAGGTTACACTTTTTGTAATTGATGTAGCTTTGGCAGTAATAGTTTATATTCTCGCAATTAGTTTAATTCGCAAAAAGATTAAACTATCAATTATTGTTCCAGTATCACTAGGATTAATTATCTCGCATTCAGCTTTTGTGTTCTTTGATATGCCAATTATGACTTGGATTTTAAGAATACTTTCGCTTCTAATTTTATTTATTTTAGTCGTAATTTATTCCTCAGAAATCAAGCATTATATCGATACAAAACTATTTAAACGAAAAGTTGATAATGTCTTTACATCTGAAGAAGAAAAAGCTAATGTAATTAAAGTATTAGTAGATACAATGAAACAATTATCAGATCGTTCAATTGGTGCTTTAGTTACGATTGAAAGAGAAGATAGCTTAAGTAACATTATTGATAATGCCATCCCAATTGATGGTAAGATTACCCAAGAATTACTAACAACAATCTTTACACCTGGAACAGCATGCCATGATGGTGCAGTAATTATTAGAAAAGACCGCATTGTTTGTGCTGGTGCTTACCTACCAACAACAGAAAGATATGATATCCCAACATTTCTTGGAACAAGACATAGAGCAGCAATTGGTGTTTCTGAAAGATATGATGCGATTACAATTGTTGTTTCTGAAGAGACAGGAAATATTAGTATTACATCTGATGGCGTAATTACAATTGATATTACTTTAGAAAAATTACACGATCTACTTGATAGATATTTAGTGAATAAATAGGAGGAAAGATGAAAATAGCATTAATTGCCCACGATAAGAAAAAAGAAGAACTAATTGAATTTTGTATTAAATATGAAGACTTCTTCAAAAAACATGACCTTGTAGCTACAGGAACTACAGGAAGAAGAATTATGGAAAGAACTAGTTTAAAAATTACTTGTTTGAATTCTGGTCCACTTGGGGGAGATATTCAAATTGGTAATTTAGTTGTAAATGGAGAAATTCAAATTGTTATTTTCTTTCGTGATGTTTTAACGGCTCAACCTCATGAGCCTGATATTTCAGCACTTTTAAGGCTTTGTGATTTATACAATATTCCACTAGCTACAAATAAAAGAACAGCTGAATTACTAATTGAATAGGAGGATAAAATATGATTAGCAAAATTGGAGATCATATCAACGCCAATGAAGGCATTATTATTGCTTTTGCTTGTGTACTTGCTTTACTTGAAATAGTTCTTATTTTCAAGAGAAAAAGATTTCCTTTTGTAACTTTTTTCTTCACATTATTTGCTGTTATTTCAATGATTCTACATTTACCTTCATTAGGACTAGAATTATTATTTGGCGATAACAAAATTGAAATATTTGAGACAAGGATAGATGTGATTATATTTATTTTTGCTTATGGACTTATTTTAATGGCAGTGCAAATTGCAATTTTAGTTAATATGCTTGTGAATGAAAAGAAAGATTCTAAATTAATCGAACAAGCAAAACTATTACACCCTGAATGCCAAGGTGTGATTAGAGGAAAGAGAATTATCTTTTTAGAAAGTTATTACCAAAAGCTACCTTACAAGCAAAACGAAATTAAAGTAGCTAAAATCAATAACGAGAAAGTAAGAAAGAATAAGTTTTATCGTGCTTTAAAAGAAAAAGATGTCTTCTTGCTTTATTTAGAACTTAAAAACAAAGTTTTAGAAGTTAACTATAAAAAGGAAAATATTATTGTAGATGAAGAAGTAGTAGGCAAAGCAATTTATGTCAATATTCTAAAAGAAGGCAAAAAGGATGAATATGTAAAGTTAAATCCTTTTAAAGTTGAAGACTTAGTTATTTATGCCAACTTACAAAAAGAAATCACAATGTTTTTTGATCAAGAAATTAATAGTTATCGTTTAAGTGAAAATATGGCGCACCTTTTAGGAACAAAAGAAATCATTACCGAAAAAGCTTATCAAGAAATTATCCTGGCAAGTGACTTACCAATTTACTTAAATAAAGAATTTTCTAAAGAAAAGCCTAGTACTTATAATTATCGTGTTAATTCAATTAATGGTATTGATTGGGTTGAACAATCAACTTTCTTTGCCAATGGTAGATATTATGATATTATTAAGTTAGCAAAAAGGCCACAAACTCATTACCATTATTTAGGTTTAGGTTCATTAGAAGAAGCTTTAAAGCAAGCAAAAGATAAAAAGATTGCTTTAGTTTTACTTTCTTTTACTTCTTTAAGAAAGTATTTAAAACAAGATCAAAGGTTATTTGAAAGTATTGTTCATGAATATTTCCAAAACGTTTTAAAAGAAGAAACAATTTATAAATTAGCCAATTTAGAATATGCCTTTTTAATTGAAGATAAAGAAGTATATGATGCTTTATTACTTAATTTAAATAACGAGGCTTCAAAGTTATTAGAAGCAGAAGTTTATGTTTATGAAAATAAGTATGAAGTTAAGAATAACTTAGCAGTTATTTTAAATACTGATTTAGCACCAGATGAAGACATTATTAAAGAAGGTTTAGATCTTCTTGCTTTAAGCAAAGATGCTAAATTTAATAAACCATACAGTATCTATGTTAAGAAAGAAGTTGTAGTTCCAGAAGCTGGTTATGACTTTAAATCTTTAAAAATAGATTTAAATGATGATGATTTAGATGAGTACTTATAAAGATCAATTAAGAAAAAGCTTAAAGCCTATTTCTAATAAAGAAGAAAAAGATCAAAGAATTATTCAATATCTAAAATTCTTTTTAGAAGGTAAAAAGGTAGCTTTATATATGGCATTAGCTAATGAAGTTGATTTAAGTAAATTATTAAAAGAAGATATCTATTTACCTAAAACAGATGATAGAATTAGTTTTTATAAAAATACAGGTAACTTTACAAAAGGTAAATTTGGTGTTTTAGAACCTCTTTCTGAAGAGAAAATAGACACTAATGATTTAGATGTCATTGTGATTCCTGCTTTAGCTTATAATAAAAAAGGCTATCGCTTAGGAAGAGGAAAAGGCTATTATGATAAAGCTTTAGAAAACTTTTCAGGTTTAAAAATAGGTGTAATCTATGATGATTTATTGATAGATGATGACTTTCAAGAAGCGCATGATCTAAAGGTAGATATCTTAATTACCGAAAAGAGAGTTATTAAGTTTGAGGTATAAATATGTTTGATGTTATTATTGTAGCTGCTGGCAGTAGCAAAAGATTTGGGGAAAACAAATTATTTTTAGAGTTAGGCTCTAAACCTTTAATCATCAAAACAATTGAAATATTCAAAGATTTACAAAACTTAAATCAAATTATTTTAGTAATTAAAAAAGAAGATGAACAAGAAATCAAAAAACTTCTTGAAGAATATGAATTAGATTTAGTTATTGCTTTTGGCGGTAAGACGAGATTAGAAAGTGTTGCTAATGGTTTGAAAAAAGTAACTAGTGATTATGTTTTAGTTCACGATGGTGCAAGATGTAATACTTTAGCTAGCGATGTTTTAGAAGTTTTAGATAATCTTAAAAAGCATCAAGCGGCCTTTTTAATGAGTGATGTTCCAAGTTCTTTATATTATGAAGATCAGTTAATTGATCGCAGTAAAGCTTATTTTTCTGAAACTCCTCAAGGTTTTAAAACTGAATTATTAAAAGAGGCCTTTTCGCTTAAAACAAAAGATTATCCTGATGAGGTTAGTTTAGTTTTAGATGTTTTAAAAGTAAAAGCAAAAAAAGTAAAATCAAGTAATAACAATTTAAAAGTTACGGAAGAAAAAGATTATGAATATTTAATTCAAGGCCTAAATAAAACTTATCTTATTGGTGAGAGTTTAGATATTCATCCTTTGGCGCTTGGTAAAAGTTTATATCTTGGGGGAATTAAAATTCCTTATCATAGTGGTGCTAAAGCCCATTCTGATGGTGATGTTTTATTACACGCAATTACGGAGGCAATTTTAGGTGCTTTAGGTAAAGGCGATTTAGGAAGTAATTTTTCTGATCAAGATCCTAAATATAAAGATATTAGTTCTATTTACTTTTTAGAATCTGTTTCTAAAACTTTAAAAGAAGAGAAAACTAAAATTGTAAATCTTGATGCTACAATCTATTTAGAAAAGCCCCAAATTAATTCTTATTTAAGCGAAATGCAAGAGTTAATTGCTCACACTTTAGATGTTGATAAAGCTAAGATTAATCTTAAAGCAACACATTTTGAAGGCTTAGGATTTATTGGTGAAGGCAAAGGAGTTGGAGCAAGAGCAATAGTTTTACTAGAAAAGTATATTTAAAGACAAAGATAGTAAATAGTAGTATAATCATAATTAAGAGGTGAAGAATAATGGAGAATGTGGAAAATAAAATCAAATTTATTTTAAGTAAAATCAAACCTTACATTAGATCTCATGGTGGAGATATTGAATATGTAAGGTTCGAAGATGGAATTGTTTATGTAAGGATGTTAGGGGCATGCGTTGGTTGTTCTGCTTTAGACACAACTTTAAATGATGCTATCGAAGCAATTCTTTTAGAAGAAGTTCCAGAAATTATTGGTGTTGAAAATTTATCATAAAGGAGATTTATATGAATAAATATATCGTTAATAAACAAGATGCAAAAAAGAAAAAACTTGGTGCAAACTTATTAAGAGCTGTTTCAATCTTAGCGATAGTTGCAATCGTTATTGTATTTTTTATAACTATTCCTGCAACTGCTGAGACAGAAGAGGCTATTGAAGCAGCAAGGATTAAAACTCTAACATATCGTTATGCTTTTAGTTTTCTTGTTTTTGTGATTTTATCTTTTTTTGTTATCATATTTAATGAAGTTTTAGGTGGTTTATATAATTTATTAAAACTCATTATCAAATTAGTTTTAGCAAGTTTAGTTTTAATTGGTGGAGTTATTGCAATCTTAGTTACTGATTTTGCTCCTCTAGCTTGTCAAGTAGCAATGCCGATTAGTTTAGCAATGTTAGTCTATGCTTTTATTCCAACAGTTAGAGGTAGTTTAAGAGAAGAATTATGGATCCAAGAATAAGATGATAAAAAACAACTCTATTTATTTGAGTTGTTTTTATATTTTTGGTATAATAAATAAAGGTGTTAATTATGGAAGAATTAGTAATAAAAAGTTTAGAAGAAACAAAAGCATTAGGCTTAAAATTAGGTAAGCTTGCTTTTCCTAATATGATGATAGTTTTAGAAGGCGACTTAGGAGCTGGAAAGACTACTTTTTCCCAAGCAATTGCTTTAGGCTTAGATGTAAAAGAAATTGTCAATTCACCTACATTTGTAATTATGAAGACTTATCAAGGAAGGCTTCCTTTATATCATATTGATGCTTATCGTTTAAGTAAATCATCAGAAGATGAGTATTTAGAAGAATATTTTGATCAAGGAGGAGTCGTAATTATTGAGTGGGGTAAGAATATAGAATATTTGTTACCAAAAGAATATTTGCTTATTTCGATAAAAGATTTAGGTTTAGAAAAAAGGAAGTTTGAACTTATTGCTTTTGGTAAGAAATATCAAGAGTTATTAGATGAGGTATTAAAATGAATGCTTTAGTAATGGATACATCAACATCATATATCTTTTTATATTTAATTAAAAATGGTAAATTAGTTTATAAGTTTGAAGAAGAAGGTAAAAACAATCATTCAGAAAAGCTAATGTTAGTTATTGAAGATGCATTAAAGGTAAATGAATTAAAAGTTGAAGATTTAACTTTAATTGTAACTGGTATTGGACCTGGCAGTTATACAGGATTAAGAATTAGTCTAACGATTGCGAAAGTTTTTGCTTGGACAAAAAAGATACCTTTAAAAGTTATTCCTAGTTTAATGTTTTTAGGTAGTGGTCAAACTAATGGTAAATATGTAGTTACGAATAAAGCTAAAAAAGGCTACGTTTATAGTTTAGCTATTGAAATCAAAGATAAGAAAATAAATGAGTCAGGTAAAGAACAATATATGAGTTTAGAAGAAGCAAAAACTAAAGGTATTAGTTTTATTGGTGAAGATAATTATGTAATAGACCCCTTTAAAGTTATTGCGAATGCTAAAGAAATTGAATCATTACATGATTTAGGACCTAATTATTTACGAGAGGCGATTTAAGTGGTAAAAATAAGGCAAATGAAAGTTGAAGATATCGTTCCTGTAGTTAGACAGGAAAAAGATATTTTTGGTGAGTCTTTAGGATATGACTTTTTCTATCAAGATTTAGTACTTAATCCTTTTCAGTATTATTATGTTTTAGAAAAAGATGAAGAAATAATTGGGTTTATTGGAGCATATATTAATTCTGATACTTGTGATGTTGTTTCTTTTTATGTTGTTCAAGAGATGCAAAATCAAGGATATGGAAAGATGCTTTTTAATTTCTTGCTTGATTTATGTGAAGAGATGGATGTAAATTTATTAACTTTAGAAGTAAGAAAGAGTAATAAAAAAGCAATTTCTATTTATGAGAAATTTGGCTTAAATCCAATTTATATAAGAAGAAGATATTACAGAGATGGCGAAGATGCTATTCTTTATGGTATCCAATTTGAAAGAGGGAAGAAAAAATGATTGTTTTAGGTGTAGAAACAAGTTGTGATGAAACTGCAGTTAGTATTGTAAAGGATGGAAAAGAAGTTCTAGCAAATATTGTTTATTCGCAAATCGCAATTCATCAAGAATTTGGTGGTGTTATTCCTGAAGTTGCATCACGACATCATGTTTTAAAAATAACTTATGTTTTAGAAGCAGCTTTAAAAAAAGCTAATTTAGAAGCCAAAGATATTGATTTAGTAGCGGTGACTTCAACTCCAGGATTAATTGGATCTTTAATGGTTGGAGTTAATGCGGCAAAAGCTTTTGCGCTAGCAAATGAAATTGAATATATTGAAGTTAATCATTTGATTGGTCATATTTATGCTAATTATATTGAAAAAGATTTTGTGTTTCCTTTACTTGCTTTAGTTGTTAGTGGTGGTCATACAGAACTTGTGTTAATGAAAGATCATTATCAGTTTGAAATTTTAGGGCAAACATTAGACGATGCTGTTGGTGAGGCTTATGACAAAGTGGGAAGAGTGTTAGATCTTCCTTATCCAGCTGGTAAACCTTTAGATGATTTAGCCTTAATGGGAGATGCTACATACAACTTACCTTATGTCTATTTAGATAAAGATAGTTACAACTTTAGCTTTTCCGGGTTAAAGAGTGCTGTTTTAAATTTAGTAAATAGTACAAAACAAAAAGGTGAAGCAATAAATAAGGCTAACTTAGCTGCCTCTTTTCAAAATAGTGTTGTTTCAGTTTTAGTTAGTAAAACAATTAAAGCAGCTTTAGAATATAAAGTTAAGCAGATTATTGTAGCTGGAGGAGTTGCTGCAAACAAAGGCTTACGTGCTAAATTAAAGGAAGCAGTAAGTAAAATCCCTAATTTAGAACTAACTTTTCCTAAATTTGAGTATTGTACAGACAATGCCGCAATGATTGCAGTTGCTGGTTATTTTAAATATAAGCTTCAGGTAAAGTAATAAATTTTATTGCTTTTATAGTTATTTTATAGTATAATAATAAATGAAATAGGAGGCAGTTATGCAAACTAGTAAAAGATATTTAGCATTACTTATTACATTCTTATTAGTTTTTGTTTTAGTAGGATGTGGTGAAAGAAAATATGATTACGATAAAACAGGAATCTTAACTGATGGTGTTTTTAATTATAAGATTGTTGAGGGGGTAAAAACTGTTTACAAAGAAGATGAATATGGAGTTCCTTATCAAGAAGAAGTTGATGATAGTTATGTAGTTATTGTTAACACTGTTAAAAGACACAAGACATTAGAAATTCCTGAAATGATTGATAACAAACCTGTTCGTGAAATTGCCGACTATGCATTTTTTGAATATACTAAATTATTTGGTTTAGTTACTATTTCTAAAAGTAAATTAAAAGAAATTGTTTTTCCTAATACTTTAGAGAAAATTGGTAAATTTGCTTTTTATCAAAACACTAAGTTAGAGAGTATTCATATTCCAGGTGGTGTTAAATTAATTTCTGAATCAGCATTTGCTGGTTGTACAAACGTTAAGCGCTTAACAATTACAAGAGATGAACCAGACTATGAATATTATACAAGTGATAGCACAGATGCAAATCCAATTATTATTGAAGGTGCAAGATCATCATATGTAGGGGACATTCTTACTTTACGTTCAGTTCAAGCAAATGCTGAAGGCGAAACTGTAAGTGCACCAGCAACTTGGGCTTCAAGTAATCCAAGAGTTATTTCGATTGATGCTGATACAGGAACTGTTACAGCTAAAGAACCTGGCTTTGCTACAATCACTGCTGTTAGTCGTAGTGGAGACTTAAGAGCATCAACTGTTATTATGGAAGTTAAAGCTAGTGACACAACAAAGGTTATTGGTTTTGAACAAAAATCATTAGATCGTTTTAATGATTTAAGAGAATTAGTTTTAGAAGTTCAAGATGTGGCATTATTAAATGTTCCTCAAGGATTCTTAAAATTAAATTCTAAAGTGAAGATTTACGTTCCTGATAATGCTGTTGCCTTTTATAAAGCCGCTAAAATTTGGGTGGACTTTGCAGATCGTATTCAACCGATGAGTAAACTACCTGAATAGTAAAAAAATATCTAAAAAGGTGTCGTTTTAGACACCTTTTTTAATTTAAATTAAATATATCACCAATTGAAAAAAACACTGTAATTTGATATAATATATATAAGCAAAGAAGGGCTATGAAAGATGACAAATTACGGAATAAATTTTGATTTTATCATTTTAATAATCGTAGTTTTTGAGTTAGTTTTAGGTGCAATTAGAGGCATCTACAACCAAACACAAAAAACAATAGCCTTGTTAGTTCCAATTCTTTTGAACTACTTTCTTTTTCCTTTAGTGATTAATTTTTTATTTAGTCTTAAAGGATATATGGGGGTTGCAAAAGTAATTGTTACGATTTTTGGCTTAAGCGGTCATACTAATTTAGCAATTACCCTTGGAAACTATGTTTTGTTATATCTAGTATTTTATTTTTTAATAATTTATCTTTTCAAAATTATTAGAAGAAGGAACCTATCTTATTTCTTAGATGATAAAAAACCGGTAAGTAGAGCTATTGGTGCTTTTATTTCTTTAGGAACATCTTATATTTTGATTTTTATTTTAGGATACTTGTTATCACCAATCACAAATGTTAATCAAAAGTCGCCTGTTTCTAATGCTATCGTTACCCAAACAAATCATTTATTTGAGGTAAGTAAATTAAACGAATATCAAAACTTACACATCGATGATTATTTAGAAATCAATGAGACAAGGAAACAATTTTCTTTTGGTTTCTTAGATGATGATTTTGAAATATATTATGAATTGCGTAATTTAAATACAACTTTTGAAGAAACATCTTGGAATGAAGTTTTAGAGAAAGATGAAGCAAAAAAACTATTGTTAGGAGAAAAAGATTTATTTGCTTTTATAGCTAAAAATGGTAAAAAGTATGTTATTGACCAAATCATTAAGCTAGAAAAGGATAATCCAAAGATTCAAATTCTTAAAGACAACCGTGATTTGATTATTAATTATCAAGCATATTTACCAGTTATTTTAAAAAATGATATAAGCGATAAAGAACAAACAATTAATTTAATTATTGCTAGTAAAGATGATATCTATAACAACTCTAATCGTTATGGCAAGATGGCCTTAGAAAAGAGTTTAGAAAATTATCAATTCTATTTAGATCATAAAACTAAATTGTTTTATATGCTTGAAGTTAATAATCTTTTAGAATATGAGCAAAAGCTAATTGTAATTAGTGAAGATAGAGAATTACTAAATCAATATTTTGATAAGTTTATGACTGTCTTTGCTTCTGAAAATAGTTATTATTTTAAAAATGCTAAGACAATAATTAAGCAATATCAAAAACATGAAGAAGAGTTTTTATTATTAAACGAGAATATTGATTTTGCCTCAAGATTAATCTTTGCTTGTAATTATAAAGAGTTATTTGTAAAGAGGACTTGGGAGAAAAGGCCTTTACTTAAGGTATATATCAATGACGCTTTACTAAATAAAAAGATTAATGGTTTTGAACTTTACACACAATATATCTTTTATTTATATACCAATACATACCAAAAAGATGTTGTCTTAACGGAAGCAGGTATAGATTTATTTTTTGAGAATTTAGACAATATTAAATTCCAATCACAGATTGTTGTTTATGAAAATATCTTTCAACAAGAAAGATTTAAGACAGTTGGGCTCTTAAATGATGACTTGATTAGTTATTCTGGGGTGAAGGCTTATGACTAAAAATAAGCGTTTTGATAAAGAAGTAATTAGTGAAGATATCTTTAAATCTAGTTTCTATGATGAAGACACATTAGATATTACAATTGAGTCCCAACAACAAAGATATACTGTTTTACCTGATTTGGAAAAAGAGTATGAAGATTCTAAAAAAACACGTTATTTTAAAAGGTTATTTAAAAGAAAAGAAAAAGAAGAACCGAAAGTTAAAGAACCAGAAAAAGAAGTAATTAATGTTGGTGTTTTTGAAGATCATTTCAATCCAGAAGATTATAAACAGGTTTCAGAAGAAATTAAATTAGAGGAAGAATATCCTTTAGAAGAAGAATATCCTTTGGAAAAAGAATATTCATACAAAGAAGAAGTGGTTTATGAAGAACCAGAAGAAGAACAAAGATACGATGAGCATTTTTCTAAGGAAGCATTGGAAGAAGATCTTGTTTTAGAAGAAACAAGACCAGAAGTAAAAGAAGTAATTAGTTTTTCTGATTTTGAAGGAGAGGAAGAAGCTGAAGAAGAAAACTTAAAACCAGAACATGATGATCTTGTTCTTCAAGCTCAGAGAATTCAAAAATTAAGGAAGAGTCCTTTCTTATATGAAGTTGATGAAAAGTTAAAGATTAAATATTTAGAGGAGTTTTTAATTACTACAGATGAAAGTGAAATGACTTTTGGGACTGTTCTAAGAACTCCAGAAGAAGTTAAACCAAAACAAAAAAGAGTTAAAGCTATTTTTAAAAAATGGCGTAAAGATTTCCAAGCAGAAACAAAAGAGTTATATGAAACAAACAAGAAAACAGTAAAAAATAAGCCTGGTTATAAGGCAGTTAATTTTAAGTTTTACCAAATTTTGATTATTGTAGCAGCAATTGTTTTTGCAGCAATCTTCTATAGCCCTAATTCACGAATAATGAATGGGTTTGGTCGTTATCGTTTTGGTGCCTACTTACAAAAGACATTAGGAAATTTATTTTTTGAAGCTCCGTTTTTCCATATTCTTGCAATAATTATCATTGTACTGGGAATAATTAGTTTATTTTACTTATTTATTTATAATGCTATTTTTGTAAGTGAGAGGACAAAATACCGTGATGACTTAGTTAGTTTAAGGGTTTTTCAAAAGAAAATTAATAGCGAACATAATCGTAAATATCATAAAGTAACTAGATATTACCGAAAGAAAATTAAGAGTCAAGGTGAAATTCAAAAAGTTGCAATTGAAAACTTAACTTTAAGTAAATTTAAATTAAGCACTTTTGGTGTTTATGGAAAGAAGATTGTGGAAAAGTCAGAAAAGTTAAGGAAAAATCATTGGATTTTTGTTATAATAAAGCATGGTCTATTTTGGACTATTGCTGCTGGGACAGTTTTGCTATTCATAGCAATTATTATTCAAATGATCGCAAATTAAGCAAAGGAGAAATAATATGGCAAAGAAAGAACTAGATAAAGTTGTAGAAGGATCAGATACGCAGGTTGTTCAAAAGCGTAAAGAAGCTTTAGATAAATTAAGACAATCTTACGGTGGAGATGATAGTGATAAAACAGCTTTGCAAGAAGAAAACAAAGCTTTAAAAGAAACTATCGCTAGCCAAGAAGAAGAACTTAAGAAAACTAAAGAAAGTTTAAAAACAGCCAAAGCTGATCTTACGAAAACGAAAAGCAGTTTGAAAAAGGAAAAAGAAACTACTAAAGATCTAAAAGCTAAAAACAAAGAGTTAGAAGCTAAAAAAGTAGACTTAAAAGAATTAAATAGTAGTGAACCTTTAGAGAACACTTTTTATAAAAAACTAAAGAAAGATTATGATGCTTTAGATACAAACTTTAAAGCAGAAAAGAAAACTTTAGAAGAAAAGTTAAAGGCTAGTAACAGTGAACTTAAAAAGCAAATTCAAGCAGCTAAGAAAAGCGATGAAAAGCTAAAAGCTGATCTTTCAAAGCGCGAAGAAGAGTTAAGTGAAGTTAAAAAGGAAAGAACTAACCTTAAACGTTCAAACACAATGCTTAAGAATAATAAAGATAAACGTGAAAAAGAAATTGCCAGCCAGCTAGCACTTATCAAAAAACAAGAAGAAGAAAGATATTTAAATTATCGTGATTTGTTTTTAGCTGAAGTTGCAAGTGTTCAAAAACAAAAAGCTGAATTAGAAAAACAAATTCAAGAAAAATCTTCTAAGAGTCAAAAGAACGTCAAAGATTTAGAAAAAGCCCATAATTTAAAAGTAAAGGAACTAGAAGCTGAAGTTAAAGCAAAAGCAGCAGAAATCAAAACTTTAGAAGAAAAACTAGCTAAACAAGCTCAAGAATCGAAACAAGTAAGCAATGCACAAATTGAAAAACTTACAGAAGAAATTAGAGCATATAAAGAAGCCTTACTTTTATATCAAAATCAAACTCAAGCTGAACTTTCTAAAAAAGATGATGAATTAAAAACTTTAAGTGAAAAATACAATAAAGACTTGATTATTAAAGAAAGTGAAAAAGCTAAACTAGAAGAAAAGCACGATGGCTTATTACTTGAACTAGATAAGATTGTTTTAGAAATCAAGAAACGTCAAAGTGAACTTGATACAATCAACAACAAGTTTGATAGTATTACCGAAGAAGATATCGATGATCTTAATTTCAAACGCGAGATTGCTGCAATTAGAGAGCAAAAAGCAGTTCTTAAATTAAGAAGTGATGAAGAAGAACAAACTTATAAAAATGCTTCTGAACTTTTAAAAATTAAGATTCAAGATAAACGTAATGACATTGATAATAATTTAATTGATATTGATTCTTTAGAAAGAAAACTAGAAGCTAAAAAACTTACTTTAAAAGAAAAGAAAGATTTAAACAATCAATTACAAAATGCAAAGTATAGTTTAGATTTAAATAAACAAGCTTTACTTGAACTAGAAAAAGATGAGAAAACGAGAATTAAATTACGTTATCAAACATTTATTAATGACTATGATAGTCAGTTAGTAGCTTTAAGCAAAGCTGAAGTAGATTTAATTTCTAAATATCTAGAAGAAAGAAGAAAAGAAGTTCTAACAGCCGAAGATAAAGCGGCAATTAAAGCTAATGAAGCTGAAAAGAAAAAGTTGGAAAAGAAACTTAGCGCTTTAGAAAAAGAAAAACAAGCTACAGATAGTGCTTTACAAGAAAACAAATCTGAACTTGAACTTCTAAATCAAAAGAATGAAGCATTAAAGTTAGAGTTATCTTTAGTGAAAACTAATGTAGATCAAGAAAGAGTTGAAAAACTTGATGCTCGTCTTTTTGAACTTAAAAACAAACTTACTGTTTATGAAGTTAAACTAGATGAAGTTAATCGCCGTGTTTTAGAAAGAACTAATTTAAAGGATACTTTAGTAAGTAATGAACAAACGATTCATGATTACTATTTATATAGTGAAGAGTTAAGACGTCTATTCAAAGAATACCAAAACAATGAAGAAAAGATGAAGAGACTAAATCATGATGTTAGTTACTATCAAGAACAAAACTTAAATGATGAGATTGTTAAGACAGAACACTTACTTAAAGAAATCAATTTATACCAAGATCAGTTATATCACAAGATGGACTATATTAAAAAGCAAACTCCAGCATTAGAAAAAGACGAAAAAGTTCAATACTATTTAGAACTAGTTTGTAGTATCGAAAGAGTTAATAGTGCCAAAGAAAACTTAGAAGCAAGAATTAGTGATACTAAAGCTAAGATTAGTAACTTGAGTAGTTATATTTCAGAAATAAAAGGAAACTAAAGTTGAAGATAACTGTAGATAAATCAATTAGCGATTTACTTCCTGATTTTAATACGCTAGCTTTTACGATGGATGTTGAGATTAAAGAAAGTAGTGAAGAATTAAAAGCATTACTTAAAAGATTGGAACTAGAAGTTCAAAAGATGTGCCCCACTTTAGAAGCTGTTTTAAAGGTACCTTTAATTGAAGAAGCAAGAAATGCTTACAGGACTTTAGGAAAAGATCCTAGTCGTTATAAAGTAGCATCTGAGTCTTTATTAAGAAGGATTGTGAAAGATCGAGGATTATATTTAATCAATAATGCTGTTGATGCTGGTAATGCTTTATCAATAATTTTAAAGCGTAATACTGCAGTTTTAGATTATGATAAAATTGTAGGTGATGTAGTTATTAGAAAAGGAACTACTGATGATTTGTTTTATGGTATTGGTAGAGGAAAACTAAATGTCAGTAATATTCCTGTTTATGTAGATGATGTTGGAGCATTTGGCTCTTCTACATCAGATAGCGAAAGAACAATGATTACAAAAAAGACTAAGAAATTATTAGTCTTTGTCGTGTGTTTTAGTTATACAGAAGTTGATAAAGCTATTAAGCTAACTAAAGAAATATATGAGAAATATGTGAATGCAAAAAACATTCAGTTTAAACATGTGAAAGGATAATAGAATGGAATCAAATTTTATAAAAACTATTGTAGAGAAAGATCTAGCAGAAGGAAAAGTTAAAGAAATAGTTACGAGATTTCCTCCTGAACCAAACTCTTATTTACATATTGGACATGCAAGGGCAATTGTAGTTGATTTTGAGACGGCTAAAGATTATGGTGGTAGAACAAACTTACGTTTTGATGATACTAACCCTGAGTCAGAAGATGTGGAATATGTAGATGCAATTATTGAAGATGTACGTTGGTTAGGCTATGAACCTGATAAGATTTTATATGGAAGTGACTATTTTGATGAACAATATAAAAGAGCTCAACTTTTAATTAGAAAAGGTTTAGCTTATGTAGATGATTCAACTCAAGAAGAAATTAGCAGAATGAGAGGATCATTTACTGAAGCTGGTACTAATTCACCATATAGAGAAAGAAGTGTTGAAGAAAACTTAGAACTTTTTGAAAACATGAAAAATGGTAAATACAAAGAAGGTGAAAAAACTTTAAGAGCAAAAATAGATATGGCTCACCCTAACATTAATATGAGAGATCCTATTATATATCGTATAGTTTACCAACATCACCATCGTCATGGAGATAAATGGTGCATTTATCCAATGTATGATTTTGCTCATCCATTACAAGATGCAATTGAAGGTGTTACACATTCTTTTTGTTCAATTGAATTTGAAAACCATAGGCCTTTATATGACTGGTTTGTAAAGGAATGTGAAATGGAACACACTCCTCAACAAATTGAGTTTGGTAGATTAAATATCGAAAATACTATTCTTTCTAAAAGATATTTTAGAGAACTTGTAGAAAAGGGATATGTTACAGGATATGATGATCCAAGAATGCCAACATTAAGAGGAATTAAAAGAAGAGGATATACAGCTGATGCTGTAAAAGATTTTGTTATTAGTGCTGGACTTTCTAAAACTAATGCTACTGTTTCAATGGATATGTTAGAACATGCTGTAAGAGAAGACTTAAAATTAAAGACTTCAAGAATCTTTGCAGTTGTAGATCCAATTGAACTTGTTATTGATAACTACCCAGAAGGTAAAGTAGAGTATGTAGATGTTGTAAACAATCCAGAAAATGAAGCACTAGGTTTAAGAAAGATGGCCTTTTCTAAATATGTTTATATTAATAGAGATGACTTTATTGAAGAAAAACCAAACAAGAAATGGAAAAGATTAGCATTAGGTGAAGAGGTAAGATTAATGAATGCTTATTTTGTTAAGGCTAATAGCGTTGAATATGATAAAGATGGTAATGTTTTAAGAGTTCATTGTACATATGATCCAGAGACTAAATCTGGTTCTGGATTTGATCAAAGAAAACCAAATGGTAATATTGGATATGTAGAAAAGAGTACGGCTAGAAAAGCTAAGTTTAATTACTTTACATCTTTATTTGTTCCAGGAACTGAAGGTAAAGACTTTAGTGAAAGAATTTGTAAAGACTCTTGGACTATTAAAGAAGGGTTTGTAGAAGACTTTAGTGAGTTTAAAGTGGGAGATAGTTTCCAATTTATTAGAGATGGATATTATACTGTAGATACAGAAAGCAAAGAAGATGAACTTGTTTTTAACGAAACAGTTGCTTTAAAATCTTCGTACAAATAATTAGGAGGATACATGTCTAAAATACTAGCAAATCTAAATCCAAGACAACAAGAAGCTGTAATATATAACGAAGGTCCAATTTTAGTATTTGCTGGTGCTGGTACTGGAAAAACGAGAACCTTAACTCATCGTATTGCTTATCTAATTGAAGAAGAAGGTATTTCACCTGAGCATATATTAGCAATTACCTTTACAAATAAAGCTACAAGAGAGATGAAGGAAAGACTAGAGCAGATGTTAGATGATAGTTATAAAAAAGTAACTATTTCTACATTCCATGCTTTTTGTGTACAAGTGTTAAGACGCTATGCTCAACTTCTTGATTACCAAAATAATTTTAGAATTTTTGATGATAATGATCAATTAAGAATCATTAGAGAAATCTTAAAAGAAAAGAATATTAATAAGATTATTTTACCTCCTGCTTTAGCAAAAAAACACATCAATTATTATAAGACATTTCATACTAAACCAAGTATGGAAGACATTAACTATGATTTAATTGTTGATTTAATGAAAACATATAATGAAAGATTGAAGTTTTACAACGCTTTTGATTTCCAGGATTTATTAGATAAGACTTTAGAACTATTTAAAAAATATCCGCATGTCTTAGAACAATATCAAGAAAGGTATCAATACATTCTTGTAGATGAGTTTCAAGATACCGATATTATTCAATATAATATTATTAAACTAATGGCTGAGAAATATCGTAATATTTTTGTTGTTGGCGATGATGATCAATCAATTTATGGTTTTAGAGGAACTAACTATGAAAATATGTCATTATTTCAGATTGATTTTCCTGAATTTAAAAAAATTCATTTAGAACAAAACTATCGTTCTAGTCAAGCTATTTTGGATATTTCTAATAAGTTAATTTCGGTAAATCAAAATCGTGAAGAAAAGAAGCTTTTCTCAGAAAGGGAAGGACATAAATCAGATGTTGTTTTAAAACAACTAGACGATGAAAAAGATGAAGCAAGTTATGCTATTAGTTTAGTCCAAAGATTAAAAAGAGAAGGATATAACTATAGCGATATTGCAATTCTTTATCGTAATTCAAGTTTGTCAAGAAACTTTGAAACAGAAGCCATTGGTAATAATATTCCTTATAAGATTTATGGTGGATATTCATTTACTGAAAGAGCAGAAATAAAAGATGCAGTTGCTTATTTAAGATTGTTACTTGAAGATGACCAATTAAGTTTTGAAAGAATTTATAACCGACCTTTAAGAGGGGTTGGTAAAGTAACTTATGATAAGATTGTAGATTTTCTTAATGAAGACCCAAGTATTGCTAATGCCATTGATAAGAGCAAAGAAATCTTGCGAATTGATATTTTTGAAAATTTATTACAATTAAAAGATACGATTTTAAAATATCGAGATCTACTAGAAAAAGAAGATATTCAAGTTTTATTTAATAACTATTTAACTGAAGTTGGCTATTTTAATTATTTAGCAGAAAAGCTAGAAGATGAAGATAAGATTCAAAACGTTCTTGAATTAAAATCGATTTTAGTTGAATTAGAACAAGATAACATCTTCAACTCTAATAAAGAAAGATTAGTTGGTTTATTTGATTATGTAGTTTTAGCTGAAAGTAAAAACAAAAAAGAAAAAAGCGAAAAAGATGAATTGCTTTTATCTACTATTCATTCAGTCAAAGGATTAGAATTCAAAGTTGTAATTTTAACAGCTATTGAAAATGGAATCTTGCCTTATGGTTATGTTTCTAGCCTAACAAGAGAAGAACTAGAAGAAGAAAGAAGAGTAGCTTATGTTGCTTTAACAAGAGCTAAAGATAGACTTTATTTAACGCATACACAAAGAAGGCTTTCGATGGGTAGAGGAAGAATAAATATTATTCCTTCACTCTTCTTACAAGAAATGTTTGATGATGTTAAGGAAGCAAATATTATAAATAGGAAAAAACGAAATCAAATTAGAGAAGACCGAGATAAATTTAATGTAGGTGATAAAGTAAGTCATAATACTTTTGGTCAAGGGATCATTGTTAGCATTAATGCCAATTACGGTCAAATAGCTTTTTCTGGTGGTAAAGGAATAAAGAAGATTTTCTTAAGCCCTAAATTCTTAACAATTATTAGATAAAAAAATAAAAAAGAGCGAAAACGCTCTTTTTTTATTTTCTTTCATTTTTTACCAATAAAATCAAAGTTTCGTTCATTATATATAGTGTAAGAAGAAAAAACTTAAAGAGGAGGTATTATGATGAAAGTTTTAAAAAGATTACTATTTGTTGCTGTTTTAGCAATCACAGGATTTATCCTAATTGGATGTGGAGGAACAAAGGCGGCTAAACCTGCTATTAACAATGATACAGATTTAGTTAGTTATTCAGTTGTGTCTGGATTAGAAATGATTAAGGGAGGTAGTGCTACAAGGCTATCATTAAATGATAGTAAAGATGGAGCAACACAACCAGCAATTTCCAGCAATCTAGACCAAATTAATGAGTATTTAGGATTAGCAGAAAAGTTATTATCAAGCGATGATGCTGTTCAACACACAGAAGCTGCTTCTGATCGTGAAGGTTATGAAAAGATGATGACAATTTCAGTAATGGATTTAGCGGGCGAGAAAACTGAGTATGTTCTTTATTACAATGAAACATATGTAGATGTGGAAGAAGAAGACGATGAGTTAGAAATCGAAACTGATTTAGAAGGTATTGTTGTTTTAGGTGAAGTTGAATATACTTTAGTTGGTGAAAAAGAAGTTGAAAAAGAAGACGATGAAGAAGAAACAACTTATAAGTTTGAAATCAGATTAGATGCGAATAACTATGTTAAGATTGAGTACAGTGAAGAATTTGAAGATAAAGAAGTAGAAAAGTCATTCAAATATGAAGCATACAATAATGGTGTAAAAACAGAAATTAAAGTAGCTTATGAAAATGAAGATGATAATTACATTTTGTTTAAACAAGAAACTTTAGAAAACAAACAAAAATTCACTTACGAAATTTACTTCAAAGATAAAGTTGATTTAATTACAAAAATGTATATTGGAGTTGACTACGAGAATAAAGCTCATATCTTTTTAGAAACAGAAGATAAAATTAAAGATTCAAAAGCTAAATACAATATCAAAGAAGAAAAAGATTATTTAGTTGGTGAATATGAAATTGATTATTTAGATGATGAGGAAGAGGGCACAATGAAAATTAGTTTCATTGATGGTAATAATCAATATGAGATTACATCAGAAGGGGTAACTATTATAAGAACAAAACCATTTAATGGTTTTAGTAAATCACGCAAAAACTTAAACGTATTTTTTTAAGTTTTAGATAAATAAAAGTCTACTTATGTAGGCTTTTTTTATGCAATACTAACTAAATTATGATATAATATTATATATGTTTAGGAGATAAAGATGGATTATAAAAAGAGGATTGAAGAACTTGTTGCGTTATTAAATCAATATAATTATGAATATTATGTTTTAGATAACCCAAGTGTATCTGATTTTGAGTATGACAAATTGTATCAAGAACTAAAAACTTTAGAAAACAAGTATAACTATATTTTAGAAAACTCGCCAACACAAAGTGTTGGAGATTTTGCGTCTTCTGAACTTTCTAAGATTACCCATGAACATCCAATGTTATCTTTAGAGGATGTTTTTAATAAAGCAGATATTGAAAACTTTTTAAGTAGAATTGAAAAGGAAAGCCATCTTCATTTAGAATATATTTGTGAGCTAAAGATTGATGGTATAGCATCAAGCTTAACATATAAAAATGGTAAATATGTTTTAGGTGCAACAAGAGGTGATGGTGTTGTTGGGGAGAACATTACTCGCAATATTGCCACAATCCTAGATGTTCCAAAAACACTAACTAAACCAATTGATTTAGAAGTTAGAGGAGAGGTGTATCTTCCAATTGACAATTTCAATAAAATAAATGCTGCTAGGGAAGAAGAAGGGTTAGCTTTATTTATGAACCCTAGGAATGCAGCTGGGGGTTCTTTAAGACAATTAGACCCTAATGTTACGAAGCAAAGAGGATTAGCTACTTTTTACTATACAGTAGTAGAAGCAGAAAAATATGGACTTAAGACTCAAGCTGATGCTTTATGCTTTTTAGAAGAATTAGGTTTTAAAGTCAACCCTAATTATAAAGTATGCAAAGATATTAAAGAAGTAATGGAATATATTGAAGATGTAGATGTTTTAAGAAAGAAGTTAAACTATGCAACTGATGGTGTAGTTATCAAAGTAAATAATTTCCATCTTCAAGAAGAAATCGGCTATACTGTAAAAAGCCCTAAATGGGCTGTTGCTTATAAGTTTCCTCCAGAAGAAGCGGAAACGAAATTAATTGCTATTGAATATAGTGTTGGAAGAACGGGAACAATTAACCCAACTGCTGTTTTAGAACCAGTTTTACTTTCAGGTTCCGTAATTCAAAAAGCCACTTTAAATAATGAAGAATTTATTTTAGAAAAAGATATCAGGATTAATGATTATGTAATTATTAGAAAAGCAGGAGAAATTATTCCTGAAGTTGTAAGTGTAAACAAAGATAAAAGAACGAACAATGTTCCTTTTAAGATGATTACGCATTGTCCATCTTGCAATACTTTATTAAAGAAAGAAGAAGGAATTGCGATGCATTATTGTCCTAATCCAAATTGTGATGCAAAGCTAAAGGCAAGTCTAGTTTACTTTGCTTCTCGAGATGCAATGAATATTGCTAGGTTAGGGGAAAAAGTTACCGAACAACTATATGAATTAGGCTATTTAAAAAAGATAACAGATATCTATAAACTAAAAGACCATAAAGATGAACTTGAGAAAATAGCTGGTTTTGGAAAGAAGTCAATTGGTAATTTATTAGAAGCAATTGAAGAATCTAAAGAGAATCCTTTAGCTTTAGTTATTACAGGCTTAGGAATCAAACAAATTGGGCAAAAAGCGGCGAAGACATTAGCTAACTTTTATAAGTCTTTAGATAATTTATTAGAAGCAAAATATGAAGAATTAATTTTATTAAAAGACTTTGGGGCAATTATGGCAAATAGTGTTCTAGAATACTTACAAGAAAACAAAGGCTTAATTAAGGAACTTCAAAATTTAGGAGTTAATCCTAAAGAAGAAGTCTCTGATTTACCTTTAATCTTTTTGAATCAAAAAATAGTTGTTACTGGCAGGTTAGAATTATTCTCAAGAGGCGAAATTACTGAGGTTATTGAAAGTAGAGGTGGCCAAGTTACAAGTGCTGTTTCTAAAAATACTGATTTTGTTGTTGTGGGGGAAAATCCAGGAAGTAAATATACAAAAGCACAAGAGCTTAAGATTAAAGTTTTAACAGAAAAAGAGTTCTTAGAGTTAATTAAATAGGTGAGAAGATGAAATATATAACTATCAAAGGGGCAAGAAATAACAATCTTAAAAACATCGATTTAAAACTTCCAAAAGATAAGTTTATTGTTATGACTGGGGTTTCAGGTTCTGGTAAGTCTTCGTTAGCTTTTGATACGATTTATGCAGAGGGGCAAAGAAGATATGTAGAGAGCTTATCAAGTTATGCCCGTCAGTTTTTAGGAGGCGTAGATAAAGCTGATGTTGATTCAATTGAAGGCTTAAGTCCCTCAATTTCGATTGACCAAAAAACAACACATAACAACCCAAGATCAACAGTTGGTACAGTTACCGAAATCTATGATTATTTGCGTTTATTATATGCAAGGATTGGAAAAGCTTATTGTCCTCATCATAATATTTTAATAAAAAGTCAAACAATTGAAGAGATGTTAGAAAAGATCTATACTTATATTCCTGATTCCAAGTGTATTATTTATAGCCCAATTGCTTTTGGCCAAAAAGGGACTCATAAAGAAACATTTGAGTTAGTTAAAAAAGAAGGTTTTAGTAAAGTCAGAGTTGATGGCAAAACTTATGATTTGCTAGAAGAAGAACCGGTTTTAGATAAGAATATAAGTCATAATATTGATTTGATTATCGATAGATTAAAAGTAAGAATAGAAAACAGAAGTAGATTTTATGCTTCAATTGAAACTGCTTTAAGATTAGCTGATGGTATTATCAAAGTTGATATCGATGGCAAAGAAGAAATCTTTTCTGAACATTTTGCTTGCCCTATTTGTGGGTTTAGTATACCTAAGTTAGAACCAAGATTATTTTCTTTTAACTCACCTTTTGGAGCATGTAGTGAATGCAATGGCTTAGGAATGATTCAAAGAGTCGGATTAAACCTTTTAGTAACTAATCCTGAAAAGTCAATTAGAAAAGGTGCAATTAGATACTTAAAGAATATTGTTGATACTGAGAATATTGAATGGCAAATATATAAAGCTTTATTTGATTATTATAAAATTGATTTAGACACACCATATCAAAACTTAACTGACTTACAAAAGGATGTTATTTTATATGGTTCTAAACATAAAATAACTTACGAGATTAATAGTCGCGGGGGAAATCATTATCGCAAAAACGATTATATTGAAGGACTAGCAAATTTAATCCAAAGAAGATATCAAGAAACTACTTCTCGTTTTGGTAGACAATATTATGGTTCTTATATTGTAGATAGTGTTTGTGATAAGTGTGGAGGGAAAAGATTATCAGAAAAAAGTTTATCAGTTAAAATAGCTGGTAAAAATATTTATGAGATGACTGTTTTATCTATAAAAGATTTACGAGCATTTTTAGAAAATCTTGAATTAAGTGAAACTGATCAAAAGATAGCAGAACTAATTTTAAGTGAAATTAAAAACAGGTTAGATTTCTTAATTAATGTTGGCCTATCTTATTTGACTTTAGCAAGATCAGCTGGTACTTTATCAGGTGGAGAATCACAAAGAATTAGACTTGCAACACAAGTTGGGTCTAAACTGACTGGCATTTTATATGTTTTAGATGAACCATCAATTGGTCTACACCAAGCAGACAATGCGAAACTAATTAACACATTAAAAGAAATGACAGCTTTAGGTAATACATTGATTGTAGTTGAGCATGATGAAGAGATTATGCGCAATGCCGATCATATTGTAGATGTGGGGCCTTTAGCTGGTAAAGAAGGTGGCAGGATTGTTGCAGAAGGAACTGTAGATGAGATTATGGCAGTAGACGAAAGTATTACTGGTAGGTTCTTATCTGGCAAAGATAAAATTGAAGTTCCAAAAGTAAGAAGAAAAGGTAATGGCAAAGTACTTACGATTAAAGGTGCTAGATGCAATAACCTTAAAAATATTGATGTAGAAATCAAACAAGGAGCTTTAAACTTAGTAACTGGAGTATCTGGTTCGGGGAAGTCTTCTTTAGTAAATGAGATTTTATATAAGAGTTTACATAATCATTTAAATCGTACAAGAATGGATGCGGGTGAAGTTGATGAGATTTTGGGAATGGATGATTTTGAAAAAGTCATTGCCATCGATCAATCACCAATTGGGAGAACTCCTCGTAGTAACCCAGCTACATATACTGGTGTCTTTGATCATATTAGAGACTTATATAGTGAAACAGTAGCAGCTAAGATGAGAGGTTATAATAAAGGTAGATTTAGTTTTAATGTTAAGGGCGGAAGATGTGAAAAGTGTCAAGGTGATGGTGTTTTAAGAATTGAAATGCACTTTTTACCTGATGTTTATATTCCTTGTGAAGCATGTAATGGGACAAGATATAATCAAGAGACATTACAAATTAAATATAAAGACAAGAATATTGCTGAAGTTTTAGATATGACAATTGAAGAAGCTTGGGAGTTTTTTGAGAACCAACAAAAGATTGAATCTATTTTAAAAACATTAATGGATGTTGGTTTAGGCTATATTAAACTTGGTCAGTCTTCTACAACCCTATCAGGGGGAGAAGCGCAAAGGATCAAACTTGCAAGTGAACTTAAGAAAAGAATTACCGATAAGACAATTTATATTTTAGATGAACCAACTACTGGTCTTCATGCTTATGATGTAAAGAAACTATTAGAAGTAATTAACAGGATTGTTGATGAAGGAGCTACTGTCGTTATTATTGAACATAACTTAGATGTAATTAAAGTAGCTGATCACATTATTGATTTAGGTCCAGAAGGTGGAGATCAAGGAGGATATGTTGTAGCAACAGGAACTCCAGAAGAGATTGCCAATAATCCTCAGTCTGCTACTGGCATATATTTAAAAAAGGTGTTATAATATAACTACCTTAAAAAAGAGAGGAATTTATTATGAGTTTATTAAACAATACTTTACTAGCATTACCAAGAGGAATTCCTATTACAGATGATTTTACGCTTGCCTTTTATTCGCTTTGTATTCTAACAGGAATTATTGTTGCCTATTTTTATGGAATGAAAGTTTATAAATCAATTGGCATAAGTGAAGATGATATGTTTTGGGGAGTAGTTATTGGTGTTGCCCTAGGAATTTTAGGGGCTAGATTATACTATGTAGCTTTTGAGTGGGAAAGATATAGAGATAATCCGATAACAGCAATTACCCATATTACGAGAGGTGGCTTAGCAATCCATGGAGGAATAATTGCAGCTGCAATTTGGGCTCCGATTTGGTGTAAGATTAAGAAACTAAGTTTATTAAGAGTTATTGAAGGAGTTGCAGTTGGATTATTAATTGGTCAAATCTTTGGCCGTTGGGGGAACTTCTTTAATCAAGAAGCTCATGGTGGTATGGTTTCAAGAGAGTTTTTAGAAGCTATTTGGGTTCCAAAATTTATTATTGATAATATGTATATTTCTTGGGGGCAAATGGGAGATGGAACCTATGCAACCGGCTATTTTCATCCAACATTCTACTATGAGATGTTATGGAATTTAGCTGGACTATTCTTAATTATTATGATTAGGAAAACTTGGAAGAAGTATTGGATTGGTGATTCACTAGCTTACTATTTAATTTGGTATGGCTTTGGAAGATTTTTTGTAGAGATGTTAAGAACTGATCCATTAAGAACAACAATTTTTGGTATTGAATTAAAACAAGCCCAATTAATTTCGATTGCGATGTTTATTATTGGAGTTGTCTTGTTAGTTTTACGACATAGTTTAAAATACAAACCTCAGTCTTTTATGGAGATTGTAGAAGAAGAAAAACAAAAGAAACTAGTAAAAGAACTAGAAATAACAGTTGAAGAAGTAACGGAGGAAATGCTATAGATGTATGATTGTTTAGTAATTGGTGCTGGTCCTGGAGGCCTAACAGCTGCTATTTATTGCTCACGTGCTAATTTAAAAGTAGCAGTACTAGAAAAAATGATGCCAGGTGGGCAAGTAGCTAATACTTATAAAATAGATAATTATCCTGGTGTACCAGAAGTTAGTGGTGTTGACTTAGCATTAAAAATGTATGATCAAGCTTTAACTTTAGGTGTAGAATATCTTCCTTTAGAAGTTACAGGGATTGAGAAAAAACAAGATGCATTTTTTGTAAAAACAAATGAGCAAACATTAAAAGCTAAAACTGTTATTATCGCTACAGGTACGAAAAATAGAAAATTGCATGTAGAAGGGGAAGATAAGTTTTTAGGTAAAGGAATTAGTTTTTGTGCTATTTGTGATGGTTCTTTCTATAAAGATAGAGACGTTTTAGTAGTTGGCGGGGGAAACTCGGCTTTAGAAGAATCTTTATATTTATCTTCAATTGTAAGAAAAGTTACAATTGTAAACTTAGCTGATGAACCTACAGCTTTTCAAAACATTCAAGAAAAAGTAAAGAAAACTAAAAATATCGAAGTTATTAATAGTAGTCAAGTCATTGCCTTTAATGGGGACGAAGTATTAAAAGAAGTAGAGATTAAAGACTTAAAAACTAATAAAGTTACTAGTTTAAAAGTAGATGGTTGTTTTGAATATATAGGACATATCCCAAATACTGATTTTCTAAAAGATTTAGGAATTTTAAATGATTATGGTTATATTGTTGTTAACGAAAACAAAGAAACAAAAATTAAAGGATTGTTCGGTGTTGGAGACGTTATCGATAAAGAAATTAGACAAATTACGACAGCAACTGGAGATGGAACGATAGCTGCTCTTAATGCCGCTAAGTATCTATGAGTTTTTCTAAAAATTTAAAAAGGGAAATCGCGACAATTCTTCCTGATTTAGATAGCCAAAGAGCTGAACTTTATGGCTTAATTAGGACAATTGGCGATGTTGTCCTAACAAAAAACAAAACAAAAATTATTTTAAAAACAAAACTTAATGCGATTGCTAGAGTTGTTATTAAAATGCTAGGGAATTGTTATCAAGTATCACCTAATATCTATTTGCAAGAAGAAAAAAGATTACTTAAAAATCCTACATATATTGTAGAAGTTGAAGATGGATTATTTATCTTGCAAGATTTAGAATTGTATGATCAAAAATCTGGTAGAATTAGGGAAGTTAACTTTAATCTTTTAAATAACCAAGAGACTAAAGCAAGTTTTATTCGTGGATGTTTTTTAGGTAGAGGTTCAATTAATGATCCTAAGAGTAATAACTATCACTTAGAAATAGTATCTGATCTTCAAACAGTTGAAGCAGTGGAGTTAATTCTAAAAGAATTTTTTATTGAAGCACAAATTATTGAAAGAAAAAAAGGATTTGTTTTGTATCTTAAAAAATCTGAACAAATCGGGGACTTTCTAAAGTTTATTGGTTCAATTACTAATCTTTTTGAATTTGAAAATGTTCGCATTGAAAAAGATGCTACAAACTATATTAACCGCTATAATAATTGTGATATTGCTAATGCGGAAAAGTCATTACGTGCAGCTAAAAGACAAATTGAAGATATTAACTTAATTAAAGAAACAGAAAGCTTAAAGAAATTAACACCAAGATTAATTGATGCAATTACTTTAAGACTAGATTATCCTGAAGATTCGTTGCAAGAATTATCAAACAATTCTGAAGATACAATTGGCAGATATATCTCTAAGTCAGGATTGTCACATTGCTTTAGAGACATTAAACAAATTGCAGATAAAATAAGGAGCAGTAAAAAATGGCAAAAGGAAATAGAATAACACATAAGGCAATTTTGTTTTGGATAGCAATCATTGCAATCACACTAGGTTTAGTTATTGCGATTATTGCAAATCAAGTGCATTTAGCAAAAACCAAAGTTGATGATTTAAAGGAACTAGAAGTTACCAAAGAAGAGATGCTAGATTATAGTACTAAGACTTATGTTTTTCTTTATGATAGTAGTGTTGATACAGATTATTTTCATGAAATAGAAAAATTTGTTTTAAATTATGCTACAAAAGCTAATCGTGAAAATGGTGTTAAAATTTATACTTTAGACGTTACTAAAGAAGAAAATACCTTTTTAGTTAATGATCATGAAGAAGTTGTAGAAAAGATTAATTCTGTGAGTGATTATGAGTATATTAGAATTAGATCTAAAAGAATACCAATTTTATTAGTTGTGGAGAATAGAAGAGTTACTTATTATAAAGATGGTTTAAACTCTATCAAACAAGAATTACAAACAGAAATAGATAAAGAAAAGTGATTTTCAATAATCACTTTTTTTCTTGGCTTTTACTTGACAAAATGGGTAAAATAAAGTAAAATACTAATACATTGGCATGGAGTAGTACTCAAGAGGCTGAAGAGGCGCCCCTGCTAAGGGTGTAGATCGGTAACAACCGATGCGAGAGTTCAAATCTCTCCTACTCCGCCATTTAATAAGCAATAAGACAAATTATTAATTTAATATGTTTTTTAGATAAAGAAAAAAGATTTGGTATTTATCAAATCTTTTTTACTTTACTTAAAAGTAAAGCGTTTTCTATTAGACAATCAATTGAATGTGTTATATAATAATAATGTCTTTAAAAGACATTATATTTTTTTTCGTATAATTATCCTAATATGGAGGGAAAGTTTCTACGCCACACCGTAAATGCTGGCACTACGAATTAAGAATGTTTACTTTAAGTAGGCATCCTTTTTCATTTTACTTTCTCAAACTGTTGTTTAAGAAAGTTTTTTTATTTTCAGGAGGGTCTATGGAAGCATTAAAAAAGAAAATTTTAGAGGAAGGTAAGGTTTTTCCAGGTGAGATTTTAAAAGTTGATTCTTTTATTAATCATCAAATTGATGTTTGTTTGCTGGATAAAATTGGTGAACACTTTGCAAGTAAATTCTCAGGTGTAACTAAGATTGTTACAATTGAAACTAGTGGGATTGCTTTTGCAGTTGGTGCATCTTACCATTTAGGTAAAGTACCTGTTGTGTTTGCGAAGAAAGAAACATCAGCAATTACTAAAGATGATAATTACTACGCCCCTTCGTATTCATATACAAAGAAAAAGGAATACCAAACTTTTATTTCTAAAAAGTATTTAAGCAAAAATGATCGTATTTTAATCATCGATGATTTTTTAGCTACTGGTAATGCTGTCATAGCTTTAGCGGAAATAATTAAACAATCAGGCGCTGAGATTGTAGGAGTGGGAATAGTTATCGAAAAATCATTCCAAAGCGGAAGAGAAAGGATTTTAAAACAAGGTTTAAAATTAGAATCTTGTGTTAGAATCAAAAGTCTAAGTGACGGTATTAGTTTTGAGTAAATTAAACAAGGAGGGAAAATGAAAAAGTTTGTTTTACTATTATTAGCAGTATTTAGTTTAGTAGGTTTAGTTGGTTGCAGTTGCAAAGAAGAAAATGGTGATGATGATTTTAAAGTTGGATTTATTTTAATCGGAGATGAAAACGAAGGTTATAGTTTAGCTCATCTTAATGGTATCAATCAAATGAAAGAAGCTTTAGGATTAAAGGATTCACAAATTGTTTATAAGAAACATACACCAGAAGGTAAAGAAGCTCAAGATGCAGCTGAAGAATTAGTTGGTGCTGGTTGTAAGATGGTGTTTGCAAACAGTTTTGGTCATGAAGAAGGCTTATTTACTGTAGCTGCAAATCACCCAGAAGTTCACTTCTTACATGCAACTGGTATTAATGCTAAATCAAGTGGTCTTCCAAACGTATCTAATTTCTTTGTAGATATCTATGAAGCAAGATATGTAGCAGGTATTTATGGTGGAGTTAGATTAAATGAACTAATCGCATCAAATCCAACTAAATATGCACCTGGAAATAAAGTTACGATTGGTTATGTAGGCGCTAAGGCGTTCGCAGAAGTTAAATCTGGTTTTACTGCATTCTACTTAGGAGTTAGAAGTGCATTAGATCCAGCTTATGAACTTGAAATGAAAGTTCAATATACTGGAGAATGGGCTAACCAAGTTGCAGAAAAACAAGCAGCAACAGCTCTAATCGATTCAGGTTGTGTTTTAATTAGCCAACATGCAGATACAGTAGGTGCTGCTACAGCTTGTGAAGAAAAAGGAATTAACAATATTGGTTATAACGTTTCAATGTTAGATGCTGCTCCAACACAAGCAATTACATCAGCTGGATTAAACTGGGGAGTATATTATACTTACGCTGTTAGAGAAGGTATGGCAGGTAGAAAACCTCAAGTTGATTGGTGTGAAGGATTTAAAGAAGGTGCAGTAGCAATTACTGAAGTAAATAGAAATGCTTTTGGTAGCGATGAAGCATATAACGAAGCAAATCAAAAAGTTGAAGCAGCTATTGAAGCAATTAAAAATGGTACTTTATATGTATTTGATACATCTAAATTTACAGTTGGTGGAGAAAAAGTTACTTCAACTGCAGGTGTAGAGGGCTTCTATGGTAAAGAATATATTAAGACAGATAGTAATGGAGTAAGCTATTTTGCAGAATCAGATGATGATTTAGGTTCAGCTCCAGGATTTGCCTTTGTAATTGATGGAATTATAGAATTAAATCAAGCTTTCTAAAAGACTTAAGGTTATTAAAGAAGAAGGCAAAATAATTTGCCTTCTTCATTTTTATATATAAGGAGAGAACAGATGTTTGAACTAAAAAACTTATCTAAATATTTTGGGGAAGTAGTTGCTAATGAAGACATTTCCCTTACAATCAATGAAGGTGAAATCCTAGCCTTACTTGGGGAAAATGGTTCAGGAAAGACAACTTTAATGAATATGCTTGCTGGACTTTATTATCCTGATAGGGGACAAATTTTCCTTAATGGTGAAGAAATTGTTATCAAAAGTCCTAAGGATGCTAGTAGTTATGGAATTGGGATGATTCACCAACACTTTAAATTAGTTGATTTATTAACAGCCGCAGAAAATGTAATCCTAGGTCTAAATAAAGGCTTCTTTTTGGATATGGAGAAGGTAGAACAAGAAATCAAAGAAGTAGGAGAAATGTACGGCTTTGATATTGATCCGAAAAAGAAAGTCTATAATATGACTGTTTCTGAAAAACAAAGTTTAGAGATTATTAAAGTATTATATAGAGGAGCTAACCTTTTAATCTTAGATGAGCCAACTGCTGTTTTAACACCACAAGAGACAAAACAGTTGTTTAAGGCTTTAAGAAAACTAAAGGAAAGAGGAAAAGCAATTGTTTTAATAACTCATAAAATGAATGAAGTTTTAGGGGTATCTGATAGTATTGCTGTTTTAAGAAAAGGTAAATTAGTTAAAAGATTAGCTACAAAAGATGCTAATGAATTAATGCTTGCTGAATTAATGGTTGGTGAAAAGGTAAGTTTAAATATCAAAAGATCTAAAGTTAAAGATCCAGTTTTAAGACTAGAAATTAGAGATTTATCCGTAAAGAATCAATACGGGAAAATGGTTTTAGATAATGTTTCTTTTGATGCTTATGGAGGAGAGATTTTAGGAATTGCGGGGATTTCAGGTTCTGGTCAAAAAGAACTATTAGAAGCAATTGCTGGTCTTCAAGGTACACAAAAAGGTAGTGATATTACTTATTATCATCCTAAGCACAATGAAATCAAATTAATTGGTAAGAGTCCTTTCCAAATTAAGAGATTGGGAATATCTTTATCGTTTGTTCCTGAAGATAGATTAGGTATGGGTTTAGTAGGTAGTATGGGTATGGTTGATAATGTTCTTTTGAGAACATATGATGAAACTCCTAATTTTTATAAAAACCGAAAAAGAGCGAAGAAGATAGCTAAAGCAATCAAAGAAGAACTTGCCGTTTCAACGCCGTCTGAAGAAACTGCTGTTCAAACATTATCTGGTGGTAATGTACAAAAAGTATTAGTTGGAAGAGAAATAGCTAATAACCCAATTGTATTTATGACTGCTTATGCTGTTAGAGGATTAGACATTAATACTTCATATGTTATTTATGATATTTTAAATAAGCAAAAAGAAGCAGGAGTAGCAGTTATTTATGTTGGGGAAGATTTAGATGTTCTTCTTGCTTTATCTGATAAGATTTTAGTTTTAAGTAATGGTAAGATTAGTAAACCTCTTGATCCAAAGAAAGTTACAAAAGAAGAAATAGGTTTATTAATGACTAATAAGATAGAGGAGGAACTTGAGAAATGATTTTAAGTAGTGTTGTAGATCAATACTTTAGATTAGAAAGATATGCTAAAATTTTAAAAGTTCTTGCACAAATCTTTATTGTTGTGGCAATAATTGCTGTTTGTGTTTTAGGTGCCTATTTATTAGTAAATTTAATTCGTTCAAGACAAAAAAGAAAACAAGAAGATCCAGAAGAAAAGAATACTAAAATTCCTCTTTTTAGAATTACAAAACAAAAAGAGTTAAAGTTTTGGCAAAAATTAATAATTAGAGTAGGTATCTTTTTAGTAGGATTTGCTTTATATATGATGATTATTAATTTAATCACTGGTGCAAGTAATGCTCAAATTTTATCAACGTTATTTAAAGGTAACTTTGGTTCTTCAATTAATATTTGGGCTTTATTAAGAAATACGTTTTTGTTATTTGGTGTAGGTGTTGCCTTAATTCCTGTTTTTAAAATGAGATTTTGGAACATTGGCGCTGAAGGACAAATTTTAGTTGGTGGACTTGCTACTTTTGCAATTATGAAGTATTTAACACCTGCTTTTCATAATATGCAATTTTTGTTATTTATCATAATGTTTTTAGGTGGTATTCTAGCGGGAATGTTATGGGGTATTTTCCCGGCTTTGTTTAAAGCTAAGTTTGGTACTAATGAAACTTTATTTACGTTAATGATGAACTACATTGCTATTCAACTTGTAAGATATTTTTGTATTAAATGGGAGAAAGTTCCTGGTTCAGGTGATGTAGGTATTATTAACAATGTTTTTGGAAGTGAATATCCAAAGGTAGGATGGATTCCTAATAATTTCTTATCTAGTATTTTTGGAAGTGGAAATTATGTTTTATTGTTACTACTTGTTGGGGTTGTTGCCTTAGCAATGTATGTTTATATGAAATATACAAAACAAGGATATGAGATTAAAGTAGTTGGTGGTAGTGTTAATACAGCAAACTATGCTGCAATTGATGTAGAGAAAGTTACAATTAGAACTGTGTTAATTTCAAGTGCTATTTGTGGGTTTGTTGGAATGTTGATTGTGGCTGGTGTTGACCATAGTTTATCGCCTAATCTTGCTGCTGGTAGAGGATTTACTGCTATTACAGTAACTTGGCTTGGTAATTTCAATATGGGCTTTATGCTTATTATTTCAGCGTTACTAACATTCTTTAGTGCAGGTGCTAAAAGGTTAGCATCTGACATTTCACTTAACGCTTCGATGAGTGATGTTTTAATTGGAATATTAATTTTCTTTATTCTAATAAGTGAATTCTTCATTAGATATAAAGTTATTATAAATAGAAAGAAAAAGGATAAGGAGGAACTTGCCAATGCTAGCAATTGAGATTTTTTCAGTTTCCTTTTTTGTAGCGATGGTTTTAAATGGAATTACGCTTTTATTTGGTTGTCTAGGTGAGACAATTATAGAAAAAGCTGGCCATTTGAACCTTGGTATTCCTGGTATTATGTATTTAGGTGGTATTGGAGCAATCTTAGGGGCATTTATTTATGAATCAAATGCAACAAATTTTAATGGCTTTTTAGCAATTCTTTGTGCTTTATTTTTTTGTATTTTAATGTCAGGTTTAGGTGCTTGTATTTATGCAGTTTTAACTGTGTCTTTAAGAGCTAATCAAAATGTAACAGGACTTGCTTTAACTACATTTGGTGTTGGACTTGCAAACTTTTTAGGAGGATCTTTAGGGAAACTTGCTCAAGGAGGTTCAGGATTATTTGTTTCTGTAAAAGAAACTAGTGATGCTTTTACTTTCTATATTCCGTGGTTATCAGAAAAGACTGGTCTATTTGGTAAGTTATTCTTTAATAGTAGTTATGGCTTTTTAACATTTGTGGCATTAATTTTAGCGGTATTAGTTCATATCTTTTTTAAGAAAACAAGTATTGGTTTAAATTTAAAAGCAGTAGGAGAAAATCCTCAAGCTGCAGATGCTGCTGGCATTAATGTAACTAAATATAAATATGTAGCAATTATGGTAGGTGGAATAATTGCTGGTTTAGGTGGTTGTTATTTTGTAATGAACTACTTAAAAGGTGTATGGCAACATGGTGCATTAGGTGATGCTGGATGGTTAGCTGTTGCTTTAGTTATCTTTAGTTTATGGCGACCTTTAAGAAGTATTTGGGGAGCATTTTTATTTGGAGCTTTAACAGTTGCTTATAACTATTTACATGCTTCAACTTCCCAACAAGAAATCTTAAAGATGTTACCATATTTAGTTACAATTATCGTATTAATAGTTACAAGTCTAAATAAGAGAAGAGAAGATCAACCTCCTCGCTCATTAGGCTTGCATTACTTTAGAGAAGAAAGATGATTTAAAATCATCTTTTTTATTTAAAAAATTTATATTGATATTATAAAGAAAATGTGATAAACTATACCTATAATAGAAAGTTATGAGTCGAATGAAAGCTGCTTTTTTATTAAGTTAATTTGGTGTGTAGTTCAACATCATAACTATTTTTTTTAGCAAGTGAGGTCTTACATGGGCAAAATTATTGAACTAAAAAACATTTACAAATCTTTTGATGACGCAGAAGTTATCACAAATCTTAATCTAGAAATTAACGAAAATGAATTTGTCACCTTATTAGGACCTTCAGGGTGTGGGAAGACAACAGTTTTAAGAATGATTGGGGGATTTGAAGATCCTGATTCAGGAGAGATAATTTTAAATGGGGAAACTATTAATGAGATTCCACCATATTATCGTCCAATCAATACGGTGTTTCAAAGATATGCACTTTTTCCTCATTTAAATGTGTTTGAAAATATTGCTTATGGACTTAAAAATTATAATCGAATTTTTGAGGAAATTAAGAGTAATGTAAGAAAATCTTATGATCAAGAAAAAAAGGATATTAGAGAAAAACTAAATAATAAGGAAACAACTGCTGAAGAGAAAAAAGAATTAAAACATCGTTTAAAAGAAATTAAAGCAGAAATTAAAGAAAAAACGAGTGCTGAAAAGCATAAATTATATGAAGAGAAGTTAGAAGATATTGAATTTAGATATGATAAATTAGATGCTAAACTAGAAGCTAAAATTGAAGCTTTAGAAAAAGATGAAGAAAGAGTAGCTTTAGCTGAAGAAAAACTTGAAGCATTAGAAGAAAAACTTGCTAAGTTAAAAGCTGAAGCTAAGACGAGAAAAGATAAAGCTAAAATCAATCAAAAATATACTAAAGAAAAAGAAAAGTTAGAAAGAATAGCTTATGGTTATGATATTGATGAGTTATATAAACTACAAAAACAATATTATAAACAACGCAAAGATGAAGAAAAATCAGCTAAGAGTTTAATGATGAGTCCACATCATATCGAACAAGCAGTTAACGATATTTTAAAAATGGTTAACTTAGAAGGATATGGTGATAGAAAAGTAGATAAACTATCTGGTGGAGAAATGCAAAGAGTTGCAATTGCTAGAGCATTGGTAAACAAACCAAAGATTTTGTTACTTGATGAGCCTTTAGCTGCCTTAGACTTAAAGCTAAGACAAAACATGCAGTATGAGTTAAAAGAGATGCAAAAAGAATCAAAGGTTACTTTTATCTATGTAACTCATGACCAAGAAGAAGCTCTAACAATGAGTGATAAAATTGTTGTTTTTGATCATGGCATTATCCAACAAATCGGAACACCAGAGTCAATTTATAATGAACCTAATAATAGGTTTGTAGCTAACTTTATTGGGGAAAGTAATATTATTAGATCAGTATTTAAAGGAGACAAAATAGTAGAAATTTTTGGTTCTGATTTTAAATGTGTTGATGATAATTTTGCAAAAGGCGAAGTAGTAGATGTAGTTATTAGACCAGAAGACTTTGATATTGTAGAGCTAGAAGAGGCAAAGATTATAGGTGTTGTAGATAGTATTATCTTTAAAGGAGTATTCTATGAAATTTGTGCTATGGTTCAAGGTCAAGAGTTGATTATTCATAAATACGAACAATTTGAAGTAGGGGACAAAATTGGTTTAAGTGTTGATCCTTACGAAATTCATATTATGAAGGTAGATCCAAATGAAAAGATTTAAGATACTAGCACTACCATATTCAATATGGATGGTTATTTTAGTAGTGTTTCCACTACTAATTATGGTTGTCTTAGCCTTTTTAGATATTCAAGGATTAGATTTTTCTACTGCTACATTTACAATTGATAATTTTAAAGCAACATTTAATCAAACATATTTTGAAGTGTTTTTAAGAAGTATGGGTTATGCCTTAATCACAACAATTATTTGTATCGTTATTGGTTATCCAATTGCCTACATTGTCTCTAGGTTAAAGCCGCAGCTAAGTTTTATTATCTTGCTTTTGTTTATTTTGCCGATGTGGACAAATATGCTTCTTCGTATTCAATCTTTAAATATGATGTTACTTCCAGAAGGATTTATGAAAAATGTTTTTGGGATTAGTATTAACTTATCTGGTACAACATTTAGTGTAATCCTAGCAATGGTTGTTGTATATTTACCATTTATGATTTTCCCAATTTATACGGTTTTAGAAAAACAAGATCCATTATTAATTGAAGCATCACAAGATTTAGGAGCTAGTGGATTTAAAACATTTAGGAAAGTTACTTTACCTTTATCGCTAAAGGGTGTTGCAAGTGGAATTATTATGGTATTTTTACCAGCAGCAACTTCATTTACGATTCCAGAGATTATGTCTAAAGGAAAGTTAGTTTTAATTGGTACAATTATTGAACAAAAATTTAAGAGTGGTAGTAATTATGGAACAGGAAGCTTAATAAGTTTATTCTTAATTGCCTTTATTTTTATCGCCATCTTTATTTCTAATAAATTAGATAAGGAAGGAGCGACATTAATATGATTAAGATTTCTACAAGAAAAAAACTGCAAAAAGCAGGTTCTGTTTTAAAAGCTTTCTTTGTCATTTTTGTTTTGGTAGTTCTTTATTTGCCGATCTTTTATATTATTATCCAATCTATTAATGCTGATGGTACAGGTAATACTTTTGGTGGTGTAACGTTAAGATGGTATGGTGAACTATTTAAGGATGCTGAGTTAATGGATGCAATTGTTAATACTCTTTCAATTGCCTTCATCTCAACTTTAGTTTCCACTGTTTTAGGAACACTTTTTGCCTTAGGTATTAATTCTTTAGACCGAAAGAGAAAGCAAAGATTAATCTTTTTAAACAATGTTCCAATTATTAATGCAGATATTGTTACGGGAGTATTCTTAATGTTAGTTTTTCTAACGTTTGGAAGAATGATTGGAGTTAATTATCCTTTAGGATATACAACAATGTTAATTGCTCATATCTTCTTCTCAATTCCTTATGTAATTTTATCGGTGTTGCCAAAACTTAATGAAATGGATCCTAACTTATATGATGCAGCTTTAGATTTAGGTTCTAAACCCCGAGAAGCGATTATGAAGATAATTATCCCATCAATTAGACCAGGGATTATTACAGGAATGTTAATAGCATTTACGATGAGTATTGATGATTTTATCATCAGTTACTTTACTACAGGTGGTGGAGTTGCGAACTTCTCAATTTGGTTATATACAAATAGAAAAGCAACAAGGTTCCAAGCTCTACCAAAAGCATATGCATACAATACGATTATTATGGTGCTAACATTAGCAATCCTAATAATTTATAATATTATCAAAAAAAGAAAGATGGTAAAAAAATGAAAAATTTCAAAAGATTAATATTAATTTTAAGTTTAGTTTTGAGTCTATTTTTAGTCGCAGGCTGTACTAGAAAAGAAAAACTTTATGTTATGAACTGGGCTCAATATATGAGTAAAGATGTAATGAAGGCATTTGAAAAAGAATATAATGT
>DUOW01000017.1 GCA_012838635.1 Acholeplasma sp. | reverse complement strand
CAGCTGACCATATGGCTATGGCATCACATTTAGTAATAGAAGGAGGAAATAAACAATGAAAAAGTATGGATCGTACAGTTTAATTAAAAGTTTACTTTTTGAAAGAATTGGAGGTAGCAAAGAAGAACTAAAAGCTGCGAAGATTATTCAAGAAGAACTTAAAAAAGATGGGATTGATTCTCATTTAGAAGATTTCGAAGTTGATTCTTTTGAAATCAAAGAAGCAAAATTAGAAGTATTAGAACCTCAGTATAAAGAATATACTGTTACAGGTATTGGTAGAAGTGGCTCTACTAAAGATGAAGGATTGGAAGCTGAACTTGTTTATATTGAAAATGGACATGATGTAAATTTGATGGATGTTGAAGGAAAGATTGCTTTAGTAAATGCTTTTTATCCTTTGAAACTTTATAAGAAGTTAGTGGAAAAGAAAGTAGCAGGTATTATTGCCTTAAATGGTTCAGTTTATGATGATCCAAAGAAAACAGATTTACATATTCTAGCATACCGCGATAAAATGATTGAAGCGGGAAGAATTCCTGGTGTTACTTTAAGAATTAAAGATGCTCATGAATTAGTTAAAAGTAAAGCAAGTAAAGTTAGACTTACATTAATTCAAGAAGAGATGAAGAAAACATCTCATAATGTTGTTGCAGAGATTAAAGGGACAGAATATCCAGAAAAGATAGTAGCATTTACTGCTCACTATGACTCTGTAAGATTTTCTCAAGGATCTTATGATAATGCAACAGGTTCTGCTACAATTCTAGAAATTGCAAGATATTTTAATAAGAATAAACCAAAGAGAACTTTAAAGTTTATTTGGTGTGGCTCTGAAGAGATGGGCCTATTAGGATCTAAAGCATATACTGAAAAGCATAAAGAAGAGCTAGATGCTTATGAGCTAAATATCAACTTAGATATGACAGCTGTTGTTTTAGGGTATGATATTGCTCGTTGTACAACAGAAATGGGACTTGTTAATTACATTAATTATATGGGTAAAGAAGTAGGGTTTGCAATTGATGCAAGTCAAGGAGTATATTCATCAGATTCAACTCCGTTTGCAGATAAAGGTGTACCTGCTTTAAGCTTTGCTAGGATTGCACCTCGTGGAGGAGCAGAAATCCATAGCAGAAAAGATGATGATAAATTCTTGGATAAAGATAATTACTATGAAACATGTAAGTTTATTATTGATTTTTCTGAAAGAATGGTTAATTCTTATGTTATGCCAGTTGAAAGATCAATTCCAGAAAACATGCGTTTAGAACTAGATTATTATTTAGGAATTAAAGAAAGACCAGAGGGCCCAAGAAGGGGATTTTAGATGCAAAAAAGTTTTTCAAAATATTTAAAAAGTAAAAAGCCCGTTATGGCTTCTTTACTTGAAAGATTAAAAGACAAATATGAGCATGTGGGGATCTTAGGAACCGACACGCTAACAACTGTTTGTTATGTAGACTATCATAGTAGCAATGTAGGTGAGGATAGTAATGACTGTGGTTTTGTAATCAAAGTTGTTCACGATGGTATTTATTCAGAATATGCTACTAACGAGCTAACAATGAGAAGGTTAGATAAAATTGAAGAAAAGATTGATGAACTTGTAAAGGCTAATATGAAAACGAAAAAAGTTGGTTTAAAATTAGCCGAAGAAGAAAAACTAACTAAATCTTTTTCTAGAAAAAATAAAGGTAAATACTTAAACAAAGAAGAAATCATTACTGCTTTAAAAGAAACTGTTGATTTATTTAAACAAGAAGAAAAAATCGTTCATGCAGGCGCTAGATTTATGGTAGAAGAAATTTCTAAAGTTTACTTAAGTAAAAATAAGGATTTAGAACAATATTATTTCTTCCCAAGTGCATTTATTTATAGTGTTGCAGCTGATCAAGGTAAAACACAAATGTTTTATAATTCAGTTGATGATATTTCAATGAGTAAAGTCTTAAAAGAATTACCTAAAAAGGTTAAAGAAACTGCTAGTGTTGCAAGAGAATTACTTGTAGCTGAAAATCCAGAGCCAGGTATTTATGATGTAATCACAGCTCCTTCAATTACAGGATTAATTGCTCATGAAGCTTTTGGTCATGGAGTTGAAATGGATCAATTTGTAAAGGATCGTGCTTTAGGTAAAGAATATATTGATAAACCTGTTGCATCTGATTTAGTATCAATGAGAGATGGAGCTGCAAGCTGTTTTGCTATTGCTTCATATTTCTTTGATGATGATGGAGTCTTAGCTGGTGATACTTTAGTAATTGATAAAGGTATTTTAAAAACAGGAATTTCTGATGTAAATGCTGCAAGTATGCTAGGAACAAAACCTACTGGTAATGGTAGAAGACAAGCTTATGACCATAAGACATATACAAGAATGACTAATACTTTCTTTGAACCAGGAAAAGATAAACTTAAAGATATGATTAAGAGTATTGAAGATGGTTATTTAATTGATGTTACAAATAATGGTATGGAAGATCCTAAAAACTGGCAAATCCAATGTACTGCTACTATTGGTAGAGAAATCAAAAATGGAAAACTAACAGGAAAAGTTGTCTCACCAGTTATTATGAGTGGTTATGTAATTGATCTTTTAAAATCTATTTCAGCTGTATCTGATGATTTTAAGGTTAACAGTGGTGGATCTTGTGGCAAAGGATATAAAGAATGGGTTAGAGTTTCAGATGGCGGTCCATATTTGAAAGCTAAGGTGAAAATAGGATGATTAGAAGAATTGAAAAAATCTTAAAAGCTAAAGGTGTAGATAAATATAAGATTACAGAAATCAATGAAGAAAAGTATGAAGCATACTATAGCTTACAAAAGTTAGAAGCTACAAGAAATACGGAAAGCTTAACTTATGAAGTAACTGTTTATCTTGCTTTAAATGATAATAAAATGTTAGGTTCAGCATCATTTAACCTACCTTATAATATGACTATAAGCCAAATCGAAAAAAAGGTTGATGAAGCAATTGCATCGGCTAAAATTGCTGTTGCTCCTTACTATGAACTTGTAGAAGGAGTTGGCAGAAAGACATTTAAAGATAGTTTTGCTTTCGAAAATCCTTTAGCAGAAATTGATAAAGTAGCAAATATTTTCTTTAAAGAAGCAAGTGAAAACAAGAAGTTTAATTCTTTAGAAGTATTTTATAAACAACTTACTTTAAGATTGGTAAACTCTAAAGGTGTTGATTATAAGAAGATTTCATCTGTTTTAGAAGTAGAAGCTATTCCTTCATATGATGGCATAAAGCAAGAAGATCCTTCAAATCAAAAAGTAGAACTTTATAAGTATTATAAATATCCTACTTTAGATAAAGAGAAGATTCAAAAAGATGCAAAAGAAGCTTTAGCTGATGTTGAGAAAAGATTTAAGGCCAAGAAAATTGACTTTAACGGCAATATGAATGTTATCTTAAGAGATAGTGACTTAAATCAGTTAATTGGTAACTTAATTAGTTTATATAGTTATAACGCTGTTTTCTCAAAAGCAACAGATAAGAAAATTGGTGATGTAATTCAAGATGCTAAAAGAGGAGCTGATAAGTTAACTGTAACTTTAATGCCAAGTTCGAAAGCTAATCGCTTTGATAGTGATGGAGTATTATTAGAAAAAGTAGTCATTTTAGATAAAGGGGTTCTTGCTAGTTACTTTGGTAATAACCAATATGCTCAATACTTAGGGTTAAAACCTACTGGTAATATGAGATATAAGAAGTTAGAAAAAGGTAAAAAAACAGCTGAAGAGTTAAAACAAGAACCACATATTGAAATCATTTCTTTAAGTGGAATTCAAGTAGATCCTTATGCTGATTATATTGGTGGTGAGGTAAGACTTGCAAACTACTTTGATGGTGAAAAGAGTTATCCAATCTTTGGTTTTTCTTTCTCTGGAAGTTTAACTGAAAGTTTAAAAGAAATTACCCTTTCCAAAGAAACAACAAAGGCAACTGATTATGAAATGCCTCGTTATGCTCTTTTAAAAGATTTAAATATCCTTTAAGATTAAAAAAACGCAAAATTTAGGTTTTGCGTTTTTTAATTGAGGCAAGTCCATTTTTGGACTTATTTTTGTAAATATATCGTATATTTCGTTAAAAAATGATGAAAAGGTTGACAAAGTTTTCAAAGTGTATTAAAATGAAGATATAAAAAAGGTAGGTTTTAAAATGAAAGAATTATTACAAAAATTAACATTTTTAAATGGAAAAGATTTAGCTGATTTTTTCAAAAAGTTTAAACTTAAGGCTCCTAAAGCTTTACGTGTAGATGTTTTACGCGAAGCTATGGCTCCTAAAGTTGAAGAGCAATTGGCTAATACAGCAGGTGGTTTCGGTATTGGAGGCCAAAACAATTATAGGCTTTTATGGTTTGCGAAGTTGTCAGAACATCAATTAGAAAAATACTTAAGTGTATTTGATGATCCAGAAATTGATAACAAGTATCACAATTTATTAGTTGAGAAGATGTTAGCTTATGCAGCTGAGAAAAAAGTTAAGAAAGCAGATATGGAAGAATTAGTAGCAGCTAGTGAAGACAATTATCGTCGTGTTGGTAATGCTCGTTTAGACATGGAAGAGTTCAACAATTCTCTAGATGCAGTATTTTATGATGAGAAAAACTGCTGTGATGGCTTAACAGTTAGTGACTTTAGAGGAGTTTTATTTAACGTAGGTACAAGAGAAGAACTATTTGAGATTGCCGAAAAGTATGGTATTAAAGTTCCAAATCGTCTAAACAAAGATGAATTACTTGCATACTGTGTACGTCAAATGAAGATTGAAAAGTACTACACAGAAGAAGCTGAAGCAGCTTTAGCTGAAATGACTGCTAAAGATTTACGTGAATGGGCTAAAAACCATAACATTCAAAGTGGAAGTCAATTAAACAAAAAAGATTTAATTGAATACATTTTATCAGACTACAGCAAAACTAAAGAAGACTATGAAGTACCAAAAGATGATTCTGTGTATGAAATGGCTATTCCACTTCCATATGGTCAAGAAGAAGTTGATGTTGAAGCATTAGAAGCTAAAATTGCTGAATTAATGGCTGAAAAAGAAAAATTAGAAAATGAAGTAGATAAAAAGAATCGTGAAGCAAATCGTCAAAAGAAAAAGATCGATAGTCAAGATAAAGAAATCGCAAGATTACTTGCTTTAATTGGCGATAAAGAAAAAGAATACGAAGAATTAAAAGCTAAAAAAGCAGCTGCTAAAGAAGTTGATAAAGGTCAAGACAAAGCTATTGAAAAACTTGAAAAAGAAATCAAAGAGTTACAAGCTGAACTTGCAGTATTAAAAGCTCAAGAAGGCGAAGAAAGAGAATTATCTGAAGAAGAAGTTAAAGAAAACAAACGTAACTTTGTTTTAGATATTATTTGGTTAGTGTTCTTTGTTTTAGTATTAGCTTTCTTAGTATATGCAATCTTTACAATGCTACAATAGTTTATAGTTTTTAAAGGAGACTAATATGAATAATAGAAAAAAGTATCTTGGTTTATTAGTCTTAAGTTTAATCGTATCAATCTCCTTATTCGTTCATTCAGTTTATCAGTTTACGAATAATGTGTCCCAAAATAGTAGTTATATTTGGTTGGGACTAGGGATTTTATTAACTAATCTTGTATTTATATTTATTGGTGTAATCTTATTTTTCAAAGAAGAAATATTTTTAGGTCATTTAATGTTGCTATTTAAAATGATCTTTGTTCCTACGTTTACAGGAATTCAAAATTTACTTAAAGGTAATCCAACATTTAATTTGTTTTATGTAATCTTATTCTTAATATCAGCATTTTGTTTATATTATGGATTAAAGATCAAACCAGTTGTTTTAAGGCATGTGAGATGGAAAAAATATGTAAATATCTTAGTTGCGATGGGATATGAGGCAGTTGCCTATAGCATTGCTCAAGGTATTTATACTGTTATTCCTAATTATATTTTAATAAGCACAGGAAATAATAGAGAATCAAAAATCTTATTTTCGGCTGTCTTTGTTAGGTATCCATTTGTCTTAGTTGATGCTTTAGTAAACAATCCAAACCAATCTATGTTTTTCTATTTAGCTACAATTGGAGGAATATTATTCTTCATTTACTCAGTTATAAATATATTTATCAAACCAAGTAAAAATCCAGCAAAATAATTTATATAAAGAAAGAAAAGAATTAGTAAAACCTAACTCTTTTTAATATATTTTTAAGGAGCGTTATGATATAATGTAAAAAGTGAGGTGAGGAATTTATGTTAGATGAAAAGAAATTACAAAAACTAGAAAAAAGTTATTCAAGTAAACCTGAGCATAAAGTATTACGTAGGGTTTTATATGAGAATGACTTAAGCACAGTTACTAAGGTAATGGAAAGGGCCAATGATAATCAATATCAATTTTCCATTGATATTAAGACATTACCAATCACAGATCAAGAAAGTACAGGAAGATGTTGGATCTTCTCTGGACTAAATTTTTTAAGAGAAGTTACAGCTAAAAAGTACAATTTAGATAAGTTTGAATTAAGCCAAAATTATGTAGCTTTTTATGACAAACTAGAAAAGATTAATTATTTTTTAGAAATTATGGATGACTTTTTAGATGTTGATGGTGATGACAGAGTTTTAAAACATCTTTTACACAATGGTATTCAAGATGGTGGGCAATGGCAAATGCTTGTAAATGTGATTGAAAAGTATGGTCTAGTACCAAAAGAAGCAATGCCAGAAACACATCCTTCTTCGCATACTTATTACTTAAATAGCTTAATTAACTTAAGATTAAGAAAATATGCTGGGGATGTAAGGAAAAACAAAGAAAAGAAAGCAGAATTAAAGAAAGAAGCTTTAGATGAACTTTATAGTTTAGTTGTATCTAGTTTAGGAATGCCGCCAAAAGAATTTGCTTTTGAGTATGTAGATAAAGATGGTAAATACCATTTAGATCAAGGACTAACACCAAAAAGTTTTTATGATAAATATATTGGGGTTGATTTAGATGAATATGTTTCAATGATTAACTCTCCCACAAACGATAAACCTTATTACAATTTATATACAATTAGCTATCTAAACAATGTTATTGGGGGAGATATTATTAAACATTTAAATCTACCAATTGATGAGTTTAAGAAGGCAATTGTCAAACAATTAGAAGATGGACAAGTTGTTTGGTTTGGCTGTGATTGTGGCTTCTTTGGAAATCGCAAAACTGGAGTTTGGGATGATCAAACTTATGCCATTGATGATGTTTTAGGTTTAGATATTGAAATAGGCAAAGATATTATGCTTGACTACTGTGCATCAGCGATGAATCATGCAATGGTTATAACTGGTGTTAACTTAGTTGATGGTAAACCTACAAAATGGAAGATTCAAAACTCTTGGGGAGATAAAGCTGGATTTAAAGGTTTTTATCTTGCTAGTGATACTTGGTTTGATAAGTTTGTTTATCAAGCAGTTGTAAATAAAAAATATTTAAGTGAAAAAGCTGTTAAAGCTTTATCTAAAAAGGTTATTACTTTAAAACCTTGGGATCCAATGGGGACGTTAGCTAGATGAATGTAGTATTAGAAACTAAACATTTAACAAAAGCATATAAAAGTTTTAAAGCTTTAGATGATGTTAGCATAACAATATATGAAGGTGATATTTATGGGCTTGTTGGGGAAAATGGAGCAGGAAAGACAACATTAATTAGAGCTGTTTCCGGATTAATTTTTCCTACTTCAGGATCTTATGAACTTGGAGGAGTGGATTATAAAGATCCAAAAATTAGTAAAGTAAAAGAAAGAATGGCCGCAATTGTCGAGTCACCAGCATTATATTTAAATATGAATGCTTATAATAATATGGTAATGCAAGCACAACTAATCGGTGATGTTGATCCTAAAGATATTGATACTATTTTAAATGATGTTGGTTTAGGTTATTTAATCAACTCTAAGAAAAAAGCTAAAGATTTCTCTTTAGGAATGAAACAAAGATTAGCAATTGCAATGGCTTTACTTAATAAACCTAAGTTTTTGATTTTAGATGAACCTATGAATGGTTTAGATCCTGAAGGAATTATTGAAGTACGTAATTTAATTTTGAATTTAAATAAAACACAAAAAATTACCTTTTTAATTTCTTCCCATATTTTAGAAGAACTTGCTAAAGTATGTAATCGCTATGGCTTTATTCATAAGGGTAAGTTAATTCAAGAAATTGATGCTAAGGATATTTCTACTTTTTCTGAAGAACATTTGAAAGTTAAACTAAATGATAATGAAAAAGGCTATGAGTTATTAAAGAAAGATTATCAAAAAGTTGAACAAAGAGATAATTATATTTATGTTTTTGGAACAGTTGATGTTAATGAAATTATTGAAAAGTTACGTAAAGAAAACTTAAATATTTTAGAAATTGCTACCGAAAAACCTAGTATTGAGGATATTTATTTAAAGATAATAGGAGGTAAAAATGTTTAGAAAATCATTAAAAGCCGATTTTTATCGTTCAAAGAAAGATAACTTACTTTGGATTTCCGTGATTGTTGTAGTTGGGTTTGCTCTTTTTACCTTTGGGGTTTATTTGTTAATTGATCATTTAGTTGCTGATGATGAGTTTATGCCAATATCTATCACAACACTAACAGCTTTTAAATCTGCATTAAATCTAACAGATAACGCTGGTTTTATTATCTTAATTATGACAGTCGTTTTACTTGCGAAAGACTTTAGACAAAATACAATTAGAAATAAGATTATTGTTGGGGTTAAAAGAAGTGGAGCATATTTTTCTAGTTTAATTGTTACTTATTTATATGTACTTGCAATTATGACTTTTAATGCTATTTTAACTGCTTTGCTTTTTACCACAGCTTTTGAAAGTGGAGTTACTGAAGGTAATGTCTTTTTAGAGTTTTTGAAGAATTATGCTATGGGAGTTGTGATTTTAACTCCATGGGTAATTATTATTCATTTCTTAACTTATATAACTAAGTCATTAGGCTTGGCTTTAGGAATTACACTAGGAGTTTATTTTATATTGCAGCTTATTGCAATAATTCCTCAAATTGTTGGGGTAAGTGATACAACAAACATAATTATGCACATCAATCCTTCAATTCAAACGATGTCTTATACTCTAGGATCAATTTTTGAAGAAAAGAAAGCCTTTTGGGTTAGTATTGGATCAGATGTTGCTATTTCTGGATTATTGATATTCTTAGGATCTTATTTATTTAATAAAGCCGATCTTAAATAAAATAAAAGACCACAGGTTAACTGTGGTCTTTTTGGATTTCATAATCTAGTTCAAAAGGTTCTTCATGTTCTTCTAAATAAGGGAGGAACTTATAATAGAAAGAATCTCTTTTATTGTTTTCATACTGAAGATTATCTTGTTTTAAATTTTCATAGTCATACTTACCATTAACTTTCCAGCCGTTAAGAAAACCAATTCTAATTGCATCTTCAGGGCAGAAGAATGAACATCTCATACACATTAGGCAGTTAGTACCAAACTTGAATTTCCCATTTTCATATTTGATGTTTTTAGTAGGGCAGTTATTAACACATTTCATACATTTGATACATTTATCTAAATTAACTTTGTATAAAAAGGAGTTAAGGTAGGCTCCTAATCTTTGGATTTTAAAGATGTTTCTAATTAGTTTGTATTTTTTCTTAAAGTCAATTCTTCTAAATCTTTTGTTGCTTGTTTCATAAGCAATTTTTTTAATAAAGTTACGATTAGCTTTTAGGATCCTTGATGTAACAGCATCATCAAATCTAAAGATAATGTTATAAGGCATTAAGATGTGATATTCAGCTAAGAATGTATTATTGTTTTTATTCATTAGTTTATAGATGTAATAACTAGATGCACTATTTAAGGGAAGTAACTCGCCGCTAGTTTTAATAATAAAGTAATGTTTGTTTTTAATATTAAGTTCTTTAAGTTTCCTTTCCACAAACCTTGGCGTCGAAAAAGCATGAATAGGATAACTAATCCCAATTAAGTCATAGTCATCACTTAGTTCTTCAGTCTCTTCTAACTTTAAGACTTTAGTTTGAATATTATGTTTTTCATACTCTTTTTTAAGCTCAGTGCAAACATATAAAGAATTGTTTGTGCCTGAGAAGACTAAAAGTAGCACTTTCATAACTATCACCTTACTTAAGTATTATACTCTTTTTTTCTTAAAAAAGACTTAGAAATTGAAAAACTAAGGTAAAGATTGTATAATAATAAAAGGAGAAAACTTATGAAAGTAATTATTAATAAAGCTACTGATCCTCATTTTAACTTAAGTATTGAAGAATATATTATCAAAAATTATGATTTAGAAGAAGACATCATTATGCTTTGGCGTAATGATAAAACTGTTGTTATTGGGAGAAATCAAAATCCTTACAATGAAGTTAATTTAGAGTATTTAGAAAAAGAAGGAATTACTCTAGCAAGAAGGCTATCTGGTGGTGGGGCAGTTTATCATGATTTAGGGAATTTAAACTATACAATCTTTACCAAAAAGAAAAATAGTTTTAATAACTATAAAAAGTTTTGTATGATAATTATTGATACTTTGAAATATTTTGGAATTAAGGCGAATTTTGAAGGCAGAAATGACATTTATATTGATGGAGCGAAGTTTTCTGGTAATGCTCAGTATTTCTATCAAGATAAGATGTTTCACCATGGAACAATTCTTTTTTCTGTTGATTTAGAAACTTTAAGTAAAGTTTTAATTGCGAAAGAGAAAAATGAAGATAAAGCTGTTAAAAGTAAAAAAAGTAGGGTTGTAAACTTAAAAGAAATTAATAGTGATATTACAATAGAAGCTGTAGTAGATACTTTAATTAATAAAGTGTTAAAGTTAAAAAAGAAAGATTTATATACCTTAGGTAAAGAAGAATTAAAAAAGATTCAAAAGATCAAAGATGAGCGATTTGGTCTTTGGGAATGGAACTATGGCAGAAACTATAGTTTCCAAAAAACAAAGAAAGCTAAATTTAAAGGGGGAACTTTAGAGATTACTTTTGAAGTTAAAAATGGTTTAATAACCCAAGTAAAAGTATATGGTGACTTTTTTGGCATTAAGACTAATACTGATTTAGAAGAGTTATTACTTAATAAACCTTATCATAAAGAGTCTTTAGAAAAGTTATTTCAGGATAATGAAGTTGATCGTTACTTTTATTTAATTACGAAAGAGGAGATAATTGACTTACTTTTTGAATAAGATTGAAAAAGTAAAGAAAATGTGATATACTTTTATCACTTACAAGAAAGGAAGATAAAGAAAATGGACATTGGGCTCCAGTTGATTTTATTAGCATTTTTAATATTCATTAATGGTTTTTTTGCGGCATCAGAGATGGCAATCGTTTCTTCAAATAGATTAGTTATTGAGGAAGAAGCAGAAAAAGGTCGTAAAAAAGCTAAAACTTTATTAAAACTTTTAGATGATGAATCAAAGTTCTTATCTACAATCCAAGTAGTTATTACTTTAGCAGGAATGTTTTCTGCATCATCTGCAGCAGTTCAACTTGCAGTGCCAGTTGGAAAACTGTTTGAAAAATTAGGTACGAGTGCTAATGCAGGTTATACAATTGCAGTTGTAATCTTAACAATTTTAGTTGCTTTCTTTAATTTAGTCTTTGGGGAACTTGTTCCTAAAAGAGTAGCTTTAATTAAAAAAGAAAAGTTAGCGATAGCTGTTGCACCGATAATTATGTTCTTTAAGATAATTTTGACACCTTTTGTTTGGCTTTTATCAGGGATAACTAATTTAGTTTTAAGAATCTTTGGTTATAAGAAACACGAAGAAGAAGGCGAATTTACTAAAGAAGAGATGAAAAGATTACTTAAAGCAGGAAAAGCATCAGGTTCATTATCGGATAATGAAAGTAAGATGATTGCTTCGGTATTTATGCTTGAGCAATTTGATGCCTCAGATATTATGACACCAAGAAAGCTAGTTTATGCTATTAATGTAGATGATGATATTAAAACCGTTATTGATGAATATATTGAAAATGGTTATTCAAGAGTTCCTGTTTATGAAAAGGATATTGATAATATCATTGGTATTTTATATAACAAAGATTTATTAAGAGCTTTGAAAAAAGCTGGTTCTCATGAGATTGATTTAAAAGCAATTTTAAGACCAGTTTATTATGTTTCTGAAACAATGAAAGCTGATAAGATGTTTCAAGAGATGCAAAAGAATCATAGTTATATTGCAATTGTCATTGACGAGTTTGGAGGCTTTTCAGGGATTGTAACGCTAGAAGACTTAGTTGAAGAGATTGTTGGGAATATCTATGATGAATATGATCAAAGTGATCTTAGGTTAGTAGGTGTTGATACTTACCTTACAAAAGGAATCGTTCCAATTCAAGATGTTAATCGGATGTTAGATGTAGAGATTCCAATTTCTACTGATGATTCTTATGATTCTGTAGGGGGACTGATTATTCATTTACTAGAAAGATTACCTACGGAAGAAGATAAAAATAAAACATTTGAATTTGCTGGTCTTGAATTTAAGATTATTGATTTAAAACAAAACACAATCAATAAAGTTCAAATTAGAATTTTAAAACCAGAAGTTAAAGAGGAAGAAGACTAACTAAAAAGTTAGTCTTTTTTAACTTTAATGCTTGATATCGTTTTCATAATTTGTTATAATAGTGAGGAATGTTATTCATTGAAGAAACGAGGTGAAGATTTATGGATAGCACAACACTTTATATTGTTATTGCAACTATTGGCATAGGTATTATTGCCTTTATCGTTGCTTATTTTCTTTATCGTTGGGTTAAGAGATTACCATCAGATAACGAAACAATTGAAAAAGTAGGAGGCCATATTAGAAGAGGCGCTAATACTTTCTTAAAAAGAGAGTATATGGTTCTTGCAATTTTCGCAGGAATTGTAGCTGTACTAATTCTATTATTCCTACCAGAACCTATTTGGGTAGGTGGTGCATTAGAAAATGTACTAATGGCAGGATTTTATTTATTAGGTACAACATTATCAGCTATTGCCGGTAAAATTGGAATTATGGTAGCTACAACAGCTAACATAAAAACAGCAGAAGCAGCTAAAAGAGGAGGTATTTCTCAAAGTTTCTTGGCTGGATTTAGAGGTGGATCTGTTATGGGTCTTGCCGTTGTTGCTACATGTGTAATTGGTATTTCAGCAATTTATGGGTTAACAACAGGAGTTGAAGCCTTAAATGATTTTACTGCAAGTACGATGTTAGGTTTTTCTTTTGGAGCAAGTTCTTTAGCTTTATTTGCTAAGGCAGGTGGCGGAATCTTTACGAAAACTGCCGATATTTCTGCGGACTTAGTAGGTAAAGTTCAATACGGAATTCCAGAAGATGATCCGCGTAACCCTGCTGTTATCGCAGATAATGTAGGCGATAATGTAGGTGATGTTGCTGGTATGGGAGCTGACTTATTTGACTCAAATGTTGCAGCAATTGCTGCTGCTTTAGTTATAGCAATTAACTTAGGTGATCCTGGTGTAAGAAACAATTTCATTCAAACGATTTTAGTATTCTCAGGCTTAGGACTATTTTCAACAATCATTGGTATTATCTTTGCTAGAATGGGTAAACATGAAAACCCAAGTAGAGCCTTAAACTTAGGTACTTATATTACAACTGGTTTATTTGCGGCATCTAGTGCTTTATGTACATGGCTTTTAGATTTCTCTTGGTCTGTATGGGGAGCAGCGATAATTGGTCTTGCTGTTGGTACAATTATTGGTATTGCAACTGACTATTATACAAACGATGTTCATAAACCTGTCCAACAAACAGCTAAACTTTCGGAAGATGGACCAGCATTTACAATCCTATCAGGTGTAAGTTATGGATTCTTATCTGTTTTACCTGCAATGGTAGGTATTGCGATTGCAGCTGTTGCAAGTTATATGGTTGTAGAAGCATCAGCACCAGCTGGTCTTGAAGGAACATACGGAATGTTTGGTATTTCCATGGCAGCAGTAGGAATGCTTTCAATTGTTGGTATTATTGTAAGTAATGATGCTTATGGCCCAATTGTAGATAACGCAAGAGGCTTAGCTGAAATGGGCGGATTTGGTGATGAGATTGTTGAGATTACTGATAAACTTGACTCAGCAGGAAATACTGTTAAAGCAGTTACTAAAGGATTCTCAATTG
>DUOW01000016.1 GCA_012838635.1 Acholeplasma sp. | reverse complement strand
TTTCTTTTACTTTAACTGTAAGTTCACTAAATAGTGATATTTGTTCTCCCCTTAATATTACATTAAGTGAACATATACATATCTACTTCATTATTATTAGTTACTCTTCCAACTGGCACTAAAACTCTATTTGATTTGTTTGTTAAATCGACTTTTAATTCAAATCCTGAGTAATCTAATTGAATCGTTACATTACTTTTAAGATGTAGGTTAATTCCGCAAACTACGATTGAAGTAATTGTAATAAAAAATGCAATTATTACTAATACTAAAATTTTTCTTCTTTTTCTTTTATCTACATCCAACCTAACACCGCTTTGTTCACATAATTAGCCGTTTTTAGGCACGGTAATTTATTATATATGATACTTATAAATTATGCAACTTTTTTGCTTACACATAAAAAAGCCGGAAGTTTTACACTTAATCACCTAATTTAATCAAAATCACCATATTATATACTAAAGTATATATTTTTGTCAAGTTTTTTTATCTTTTTTGTAACCAACAGTAGCCAAGTGTGATATAATAGGTATAAGAGGTGGTTATTTTGAAAATTAATCGAGTTAAAACAGCAAACGGTGATTATAATTACTATTTGGCTAAATCAAAGAAAAAACCAATGAAATATTCAAATTATGTTTATTCAATAATTGCTGATAAATTTTATAAAAGTAAAGTGAACCATAAAGGTACTAAGTACGAAGTTAAGTTATTAGAAGTTTTAGATAATAATGGTAATAGAATCATCGAAGCAAAAAAAATTTATTATAGACAAATTGATGAGTTATTGGAGGTTGCATCAAAACAATTAATATCTAAACAGGCCTCAATTAAAAAAGATATTATTGAGATAATGAATACTAAAATAAATGCCTCAAACATCGATTATAAAATAGAATCAAACATGAATGCATCAAAAGATTTAAAAGCGAAACGTGCGGAAATTACAGGCCTTAATTTGGATTCTTCTCTCACTAATGAACTAACAATTAAAATTGAAAACGAATTAAAAGATTTGAAGTTTGAAAGATCTAAATTAATGTTTGAAAAAGTAATGGTATACGATTATAGTAAGAAATATAGCGTACTTAAGAAAATGCTGCTTGATGCTTCTCGTACAGATGATTTTGATTTTAAAGAATTATTTAAAATGGTTATTGCTGTCGATAGAGAAAATCTTATACTACCACTTCACTTATCAAACAGAAATATTAAACATGTAATCATATCTGATGAAATTACTTCTCCACCACTGTTTACCGGAACATTTGAATTTAAACAAACTAGGGTTAACTTAGATATAAAATGGAGTATTATAATCTTTTAACCAGAGCCAGCAAATGCTGGTTTTTTTAATTTAGTAACAAAAATATTAACACTCTTGAATACCGTTCAAATGCTAAATAGCTTATTTTATCAACTCCGCTATATTTCTAGTAGCGTTCAAATGTAAATCAGTAAAAAACACCAAAATATCTCGAATACCGTTCAAACGCTAATACAAAGTTTTAGCATTATAGTTAATTGAAATTATAAATTATTTTCTGTTTGAACATAAATTACACTAAAAAAATAAAAAAAAGTCCAATATCGGCTATTATTAAGAAATAATGCCCGCATTTCTGCGAGCATTATTTAATTCTATCGTGGCGTCCTGGAAGAGATTCGAACTCCCGACCGACGGCTTAGAAGGCCGTTGCTCTATCCTGCTGAGCTACCAGGACATACACTATATTATACTAAATTTGAAACAATTTGTAAAGAGAAAAATATACATCTAACAAACAAAACCCTGTCATTTTAAACAGGGTTTTTCTTTTTATTTACCGATATATTTATAAATAATATACTCACTCGTACCCATAACATTGTGTTTTAAAATTTCTAGATTTTCTTTATCTAAAACTGAGTATACACCTTTATAGTAATGAGAGACAATAATTGCTTCATTATTAAGATTACCATTTTTAATTAACTCTTCAATAATGGAATTTGCGACTTCTAGTTTATATGGCGGGTCGACAAAAACAAGATCAAACTTTTCTTTAAGATCTTGCAATAGTTTTTGATAACTCATCTTGTAAATAGTAACACTATTTTCTTCTTTTAAAGCTTGTACATTTTCTAAAATTATTTTATAAGCGTCAAAATTAATCTCAGTAATTGTAGAATGTTTAGCACCCCGAGAAATAGCTTCTAGAGATAAAGCCCCAGAACCACCAAATAAATCTAAAACATTTGCTCCTTCAATATAAGAATCAATGGTATTAAAAATTGATTCTTTCATACGGTCCATCATTGGCCTTGTATTAGGTCCTTTTAAAGTCTTAAGAACTCTCGACTTATGTTTACCTGTAATTATGCGCATTTAGATAAAATACTTATCCTCTTCATCTTCTTCAATAATTATTTCAATATAGTGGAAATCATGTCCTTTATCGTATTTAATCTCGTATGTACGAGATCTAGCTGTAAAGATAGGGAAATGGTCTCCTTTTTCTTCATTAGTTAAGTGATGTAAAATAATTGCATTATCAGCTGTAGCTTTACCACCTAAACTTAATGGTTTCACAAACGAGATAACCCAACCAACTTGATTTTTTTCTAGATAGTCATCACGCTTAATCTTTCTTCCTGTAAAATCGTAACTATACTCTTTATCCCCCATTTCACGTACCCATAATTCTAAAGCTTCTTTTTTACTATAAGACATAACGTATCTCCTTTTTTATATTATACTATATTTCCAACATTTTTTCAATTTTTAGGTGTGTAAATTTGAATATGATTGTGTAAATTCTTGATTGTAATTGTACCTTTTATTCCTTCTTCACCATCAATACACCAAGTAATATCCTTTGTTGCTTCTAAAGTAAGTTCTTTTGCTTTTAAAATTTCTACATTTCTTTCTTTTAATTTCTTACAAAAAATTCCTGATAAGAAACCACCAAAAATATTAAAGATTCCTTTACGTTTTCTCTTTCCTTTTTTGAAAACTAAAATATCAAAATAACCATCATTTCGATGCCCTTGATAATTAAACTTTATCCCTCCAACTGATTTTGAATTTACAACTAAAACTAAAGGAGCTTTGTGTTCTTCTTCATAACCAGCAAATTTTAATTTAAATTCAACAACTTCAGGATTGAATAAATCTTTTATTCCTTCAAACAAATAAGCAAGTTTACCTAAATTTTTTTTAATTTTTCTTTTTGTTCTATAAGATACAACTGAAAAAGTCCCAGCAGCAACAACATACATAAAATAATGTTCATCATTAATCACACCAACATCGTGTTTCATAATATTACCTTCTAAAATAACTTTTAAAGCTTTTTTATAGTTTTTAGATAGTTTAAGATTTTTACCAATATCATTAGCTGTTCCAGAAGGTAAGTATCCTAAAACTGGTCTTTTCTCTAAAGCAGCTATCCCAGTAATAATATCATTAAAAGTCCCATCCCCGCCAGAAAAAATCAAAGCATCATAACTACTAGACTTACTTGCCTTTTCAATTAAATCTTCTTTAGATTTAGATTCATATATTTCTACATCATCATATTTCGTCTTAAGTTTTTCTTTGATATAAGTTATATTCTTTTTAATTTTACCAGATCCACTTTCTGGATTATAAATAAAGATTGCCTTCATAATTTTCCTCTTATATTTATTATACTACAATTTATATCTTTATTCAAGTTATCAAAAAAAGCAAAGATTAACTCTCTGCTTTTTGAAATGATTTATCAATCGTCTCTTCAATAAATTGATTTTTATATAACTCATAATATTCTCCTTGTTTTTGAATAAGTTCATTATGTGTTCCTTGTTCTTTAATTTTACCTTGATCAATAACTAAGATCTTATCTACATTAGTAATTGTAGATAAACGGTGAGCAACAATAAATGTTGTTCTACCTTTCATTACTGTTTCAATTGCTTTAAGAATTGTTTCTTCAGTTTTTGTATCAATTGAAGATGTTGCCTCATCCAACACTAGAATCTTCGGATTTACTAACAGCGCTCTTGCAAAACTGATTAACTGTCTTTCACCTAAGCTTAACATACTTCCTTCTTCTCCAACAAAAGTATCATAGCCATCTTCTAGTTTCATAATGAAATCATGTGCACCAATTAGTTTTGCAACTTTTTCAACAGCTTCCCTAGAAGCATCTGGTTTACCATATCTAATATTATCTAAAATACTTAAGTTGAAAAGGTGTGGTGTTTGTAAAACATAGCCTAAAGATGAATGTAGGCCGCCAATGGAATAATCTTTATAGTTCATTCCATCAATTAATATTTCACCTTTAGTTGGTTCATAAAACCTACAAAGTAAGTTAACAATCGTTGTCTTACCGGAACCTGTTGCTCCAACTAAAGCAACACTAGTTCCTTGTTTTACTTTTAAGTTAAAGTTTTTTAAAACATATTCATCTTTAAGATAAGAAAAACTTACATCTTTAAACTCAACATCACCTTTAATCTCTAAATAGTTTTCTCTTTTAGGATGAAGAATTGTACCAAACTTCTCCTCTATTTCTTTGCTATCGTGGATTTCTAGCTCTAATTCTAACAAACCTACAATTCTTTCAGCACTAGCTTGTGCTTGTTGTAATTCAGCTAAAATTCTAGCAACTTGCATAATTGGATCAAAGAACATTCTTGCATAGTTGATAGCTAAATATAAAGCAGAAACTGTAACTAAACCTTGAATTGTTAAGTTACCTCCAATATACATTATTGCTACAACCGAAATATAACTTGCTACAAGTAAAATTGGAAAAACATTGAAGAAAAATAGTTTGCTTTAATTGACTCTTTCTTTAACTTGCCTGCTAAATTATCAAATGCTTCTTTATTATAATCTTCTAAAACTAAACTTTTTGTTGTTTGACTTCCCAGCATCGCTTCATGATATGAAGATGTAACCATTGAGTTAGTTTTTCTTACTTTACGATATGAATCTAAAATTTTTGTCCTAAAGAATAAACTAATAACAGCCAAACTAGGAATTAAAAATAAAATAATTAAAGCTAAACGATATTCTAAAATGAACACAACAATTAGCGAGAATAACATATTAAGTGAACCCCAAACAATATCAAAAAGTCCCCATGAAATAATTCGTGAAAGTCTTGCTGAATCACTAGTCATCCTTGACATAATCCAACCAGCTTCAGTCTTATCATAATAACTAAATGGCAACTCTTGAAGCTTATTAAATGTTTCACGTCTAATATCATATGCTAACTGCCTATCTACTCTAACTGCAAAAATAATATGCCTATTTACAATAATCATGCTAGCGAAAGCAAAAAGAATATAATAGATAATGTAATATTTAGTTTGATCAAAATTACCTTCTCTAAAGAAAGTTTCAATTGCCCCAGCATTTATTAAAGGAAAGATAACATCTAGAAGTGCTAACAAAACCCCAAATACAAGCATCAAAATAATGTTTTTTGGTTTTTTAATCATCATCTTAAAGATTTTCTTCCAAACTGAAAAACTGAATTTTGTTTGTTCTCCTCTTTCATCAATATCAATATTTTTTGTTCTTTTCTTTGCATACCAAACAAAAAGCAAAACTAAAATAATATCTAAAACAAACATACTTAATAAAATAATTGCTAAAGGACTCATGCTACTGCCTCCTCTACATATTTATTAAATGTTTCTTCTAAATCACCTTGAATATCCCATAAAGATTTATATAAAGGATCTTTTTTAACTAACTCTTCATGAGTACCAATATTACTTACAACTCCTTCATCTAAAACAATAATTTTATCAGCTTGTCTAGCAGTTGTAATACGGTGAGTAATAATAATTGATGTTAAATCAGGATTAGCTTCTTTTAAAGCTTGTCTTATCTTAAAGTCTGTTTTTGTATCAACAGCTGATAAAGAGTCATCAAAGATTAAAACTGGTCTTTCTAGTAAAAGCATTCTTGCAATCGAAATTCTTTGCTTTTGTCCACCAGATAAAGTAACACCCTTTTCTCCAACTAAAGTATAATAGCCTTTATCAAAACTAGCAATATCACCATGAATTGCAGCTACATTAGCTGCTGTTATAACTTTAATTTCTGGATTACGGTTACCAATATTAATATTCTCATAAACAGTACCTGTATATAAGAATGGATCTTGTAAAATTAAACCGATATTACTTCTTAACCAATGTTTTTCAATATCCTTAACACTAACACCATCAATTAAAATCTCTCCTTTGCTCGTCTCTAAGAAACGAACTAGAAGATTCGCAATTGTAGATTTACCTGATCCAGTCTTCCCAACAAGAGCAACAGTTTCCCCCGGATTAATCTTAAAACTAACGCCTTTAAGTAAATGTTCTTTACTATCAGGAAAAGCCAAATGAACATCTTTAAATTCAATTGCTCCAGTAATTTCTGGTTTTAATGTTCCATTAATTTCATATTCAGATTCTTCTTGTACAATCTCTTCAATTCTATTTGCAGAAACAATCGTCTTACCAAACTCACTAATCACTCTACCTAAACCTCTAATTGGAAAAATCAATGTTCCAATATACATTAAAGCAGTAATAATATCTGATGTTGATAATTGATTAGCTTTTGCTAAATAGATTGCTACAATCATTGTTGCTCCATATTGAAGCATTGCAAGAAAATCTGTAGCACCCCAATACAAAGCACTACTTTGTCCTAATTTATATGAAGTGTCACGAAAGGCTTTATTCTTTTGATCAAATTCTTCAATTTCATTAAGTTCTTGATTAAATGCTTTTACAACTCTAACACCATTTACATTCTCTTGAATTTTAGTTGTCATTTCTGCTTCACGTTCTTCAATATTAGTAAAGATTTTCTTGACATGTCTAAAGAAAATAATTGAAATTACTAACATAACTGGCGAAATTACTAAAGTTACTAAAGTTAGCTCCAAGCTAATTCTTGACATTTGCCAAGCAGAAAAAATAATTAGTGAAGCAATCCTAATTAGTTCTGTAACTTGACTACTTACAAATGAACTAACTGTCTCTACATCTGAAGTACAACGTTGAATAAGATCTCCTGTTTGCATATTCTTTTGTTTTAAATAAGAAAAGTTTTGAATCTTAAAATACATTTGACTTCTAATATCAAAAGCTATACTTTCAGCTAATTTCCCTCTTAAATAACCATTACAAAATAGAATAAACCCTCTTAATACTTGATATAAAAGTAAAGCTAAACCAACTACTAAAATTGCCTTTAAGCCATCAAACTTATCAAAATAATCAAGCAAAAATTTTGGAAGGTTAATTTTGCTATCTCCACCTTCATAACCTAAAGCAACATTAAAAATGTATTTAGTAAACATCGGTACAAACGAAAATGAAAATGGTGCTATAACCGCAAAAATTAAACTAAATATTAAATTAGGAATGTGTTTCTTCGTCCACTTAAATAACTTACCCATAATCTTCTCCTATTAAAATAACTATTAATTATTATAGCACTATTCTCTCAATAAAGCAAATCAAAATAAATATTTAACCAATTTTTAATCTTTTAATGATATAATAAAGATAAATAAAAACTAGGAGGTAAATAATGGTAAACAATGATAAAGTTGTAATTATTACAGGTATCTCATCTGGCTTTGGACTAGCAACGGCAAGAATCTTTAGAGATAAAGGATATAGAGTTTATGGCTTTGCTCGCAAACCTTTTACTGAAGAAGGCCTGTTTACAACAAGTCTAGATATTACTAACTATAAAAGAGTAGATGAATATATAAAAGAAGTATATGAAAAAGAAAAAAGAATTGATTACCTAATCAATTCAGCTGGTTTTGGAATAACTGGATCTATCGAAAATACAGATATAGATTTAATCAAAAAACAATTTGAAGTCAACTATTTTGGTACAGTAAATATTACAAAAGCAGTCATTCCTTATATGAGAGCAAATAACTTTGGTAGAATTGCTATTATTAGTTCGGTTGCGGCAGTCTTCCCAATTCCTTTCCAAGCATTTTATTCATCACACAAAGCAGCACTAAACTCATTTGGTGAAGCCTTAAATATTGAAGTTAAACCATTTGGAATCAAAGTAACTAATTTTATTCCTGGAGATGCAAAAACAAACTTTGATAAGAATAGAATCAATACAAAAGTAAATGAACCAGCATACAAAGACCGCATTGAAAAATCTCTTACAAAAATGCGCAAAGACGAACTTAAAGGAATGAGTAAAGAATATGTAGCTAAAGTAATCTATAAAAACATTACTAAAAAAAGACCACCTTTAAGAAAAACAATTGGTAAATCCTATAAATTCTTAGTTTTTTTAGAAAGACTTTTCCCAAGGAAATTTATTAATTTTGTTTTAGATAAAATGTACGGATTTAGTAAAACTAAATAACTAATGAAAAAAGCACTTTAACTTAAGTTAAAGTGCTTTTCATATAAATATTTCTCGTATTTATCATAGAAAGGAGAATTGTATCTTATTAAAAAGATACAATAAATCAAAAACATTTATTTTATTAAATGAAAAATTTGGTGACCCGTGCGGGATTCGAACCCGCGAATGCAAGCGTGAAAGGCTTGTGAGTTAACCGCTTCTCCAACGGGCCACAGATGGCGCCCCTAACAGGACTTGAACCTGTGACTTCATGATTAACAGTCATGCGCTCTAACCAACTGAGCTACAGAGGCAAAAAAAACAAATAGAAAGAAAATTGGCAATCCCCTATCTTTGCATATTTTAGATATACTATTTTCGGCGTTTTAGTGCTTAACTTCTGGGTTCGGCATGGGACCAGGTGGGACCACTAATCAATCATCACCAATTTTTCTTTCAAAATTGAATAGTAATTTAAGTTGGATTAAATATAAGGTTAAGTCTTCGATCTATTAGTATTAGTCAGCTCAATATATCACTATACTTACACACCTAACCTATCAACCTCATCATCTCTGAGGGATCTTATATAAATGGGAAATCTCATCTTGGGGAAAGTTTCACGTTTAGATGCTTTCAACGTTTATCTTCTCCACACATAGGTACCCAGCAATGGCCCTGGCAGGCCAACTGGTTCGCCAGCGGTGTGTCCACTCCGGTCCTCTCGTACTAGGAGCAGCCCCCCTCAAATTTCCAACGCCCACGACAGATAGGGACCGAACTGTCTCGCGACGTTCTGAACCCAGCTCGCGTACCGCTTTAATGGGCGAACAGCCCAACCCTTGGAACCTACTCCAGCTCCAGGATGCGATGAGCCGACATCGAGGTGCCAAACCTCCCCGTCGATGTGAACTCTTGGGGGAGATAAGCCTGTTAT
>DUOW01000054.1 GCA_012838635.1 Acholeplasma sp. | reverse complement strand
GAGTGTATTAGATGATGTTAAAACTCAACTAATAAATAAAGAAAGAGAGGAGAAAGAAAGACTTACAAATGTTCTTAATCTTAAATTGGAATATCCTAATGCTGGAATTGAAGCAACAGATACATTAGAACAAGCTACAGCTAAGGCAGAAAATCAAAAAAACAAAGAAACTATACAAGGATTAATGCTAGAATATAATCAATATGGTGCAGGGGTAACTATAAATGATAGTTATGAAGAAGCTCTTAAAAAAATACAACCATATTATAATGAAGCTAATAGAACAACACAAATTGTTGGTAGTGCTGAAACTGGTTATAGTTTAATTGATACAAAGACAGGAAAGGTTATTAAAGATATTAAAAGTGTAATACAAGGTGATGGAAGCACAACAGAACCAATGTCTATTTGGGAGATACAACAATATAATAAATTATATGGATGGACTCCACCATCAGGATTTACAAGAAAACAAATAGATGACTACGTCAAACTTAATCCAAATCTAACACCATCAGAGTTAGAGGCAGGAGCAAAACAAGCATTACTTGGAATAACTAACGATAGTGGTGAAAGTATAGAACTTACTAGCGATTACTTTAAATCATTATATACACATGATGAACTTTATAAGATAGCAGAAAAAAATAATCTTGTAAATTATTGGAGTCCATTCTCAGGACATGATGTTAAGAGATTGTTAAACGCTATCGATGAAGCTATAGTTCAATATAGAAATGAAGGTTATAGCGACATAGAAATATTAGAAGAAATATTTAACAACGTAATAAACAAATGATAAACTTATCCCCATTATTAAACAACAAAAATGAGAAGAAACCACTTTCTGAAGTTTTTGAATTAAAAAATGGCAAGCCAAGCATTATTAACACTGCTGGTAAAGTTGTAACTGGTATTGGTGGATTTGTAAAAGATATTTTATTAGAAGCTCCAGCTAGAGCAGCGGCAGCATTAACATTAGAAGCAACTAAACAAGAAAGTTTAAAACCAACTTCTCCAATTGAAAAGTTTTTTTTAGGAGATGAAGAGGTTAAAAAGGTTTCTACTATGATTGAAGAAGCTGGAAAGACTGGGAGAGAATTATTCGTAGGAAAAGAAGCTAAGACTTTTGGTGAAGTTGCTGGCAAGGTATTAACAATAGGGTCGGTTGCATTAGACTTAACACCTTTCGGTGGTATTAGAAAAAATCTAGTGAAAACATTAACAAGCTTAAAGAATGTTAAAAAGATTGAAGTGGTATTAAAAAATGCTGGAGTTGCAGATGATTTAATTGCTATTTATGCTCCAAAGTTTGCTAAACTTAAAAAATCAAAAGAAGTTAGCGAAGGACTTAAATCATTAGAAAGCATTATCAAAGAAACTAAATATGTACAACCTATTGCAACAGATGTTATAAAGGGTGTTGATACTGAACTTGCTAAAGAAGCAATTAAATACAAGACTGCAAGTGAGTTTATTAAGGCACAAGGAACACCTGTTTATCACGGAGGAAGTAAAGTATTGTCACCAGAAGATTTTAGAGATGCCATAAAGAGTTCTTATGCAGATGAACGAGGTGCCTTATTTACTTCTTCTGATAAACAAGTTTCTGAAATGTTCGGGAAACAATCAACAGAATTATATCCAAAATTAAAAAATCCTCTTATTATAGATGCGAAAAAGAATAACTATTATGAAATACCAATACCTAAAGAATTAAGAAAGGATTTTCATTCAAGTATGAAAACCACCGATACTGATTCTTTGGTTGAAATTGCACAAGAAAGAGGACACGATGGGGTTATCATAAAAAATGTCATAGAGGGAGCAGGAGAATATGACCCAGCAGATGCAAGAAATGTAATTATTGGGCTTAAAAAGGATTCTTTTATAACCAAATCCCAACTAATAGACATCTGGAATAAAGCACAAGATGCTATAAAAACAACAACAAAAGCAACTGATAAATTATTAGAAACAAAACCAGAAACATTTACATCTAATGCGATAGAAATAGGAGCAACAAATAAACTTCCAATGGTTGTTCGTGGAGACACTTTTATTT
>DUOW01000015.1 GCA_012838635.1 Acholeplasma sp. | reverse complement strand
GGGAGGAGAATATCTCTTCTGAGAAGAATTTCTTTAATCTGGTTGAGATTCTTAACGGTATTGCAGAGAAATATAACTATCCGGTTATTGTTTCTACTCACCCACGCACTCGCAACATGATTGAGAAGAAGGGTGTGAAGTTTCATGAGAATGTACAGTTGATGAAGCCAATGGCGTTGAGCGATTACAATAAATTGCAGATGAATGCATTCGCTGTGTTATCGGACAGTGGTACCATTTCAGAAGAATCATCCATATTGAACTTCAGGGCACTGAATATTCGTGAAGCACACGAACGTCCGGAAGCAATGGAAGAGGCCTCTGTGATGATGGTAGGGCTAAATCCGGAGCGTGTTATGCAGGGACTTGTGCAGTTGCAATATCAGAAGATAGGTGATGAACGCAATTTTAGACCTGTTGCAGATTATAGCATGCCCAACGTGAGTGATAAAGTTGTACGTATTATTATTTCGTATACAGATTATATTAAGAGGGTTGTTTGGAGTGAGTAAGAAAATCTTGATACATAGCCTTACTTTTAGTCCTGATGGTGTATCTACTGCTTATCTGTATAAAGACTTAGCTTTAAAATTTAAAGAGTCTGGCTATGATGTTGCAGTATTAACAACCACTCCGCACTATAATATTGTTGAAAGTGAATTAAAGAAACAGCCTTTAAAGAAAAGAGCATTAGGCTTATATTACGAAAGTAATTATAAAGGAATAAAAGTTAAGCATGTATATCAAAAGAAGTATAAAAGTACTTTACTAAGGTTGCTTGGTTTTGTTTATTGGCATATTGTTTCTTTAGTTCTTGCGTTGTGCGAAAAGAAAGTAGATTTAATACTTTCTCCATCACCTCCCTTGACCTTAGGTTTTCTGAATTTAATAATAGCAAAGCTTAAAGGAGCTAAAGTAATTTATAATGTTCAAGAGATTTATCCCGATCTATTAATAGAGAAAGGTGGATTGAAATCTGGGTTGTCTATTTCTTTCTTGAAGTGGATGGAAAGGTTTGTTTATAACAAATCTGATGCAGTTACTACAATTGATGAGATATTTTATAATACGATTGTTTCTAGATTTAAGGATAGTTCTAAATTGCATATAATTCCTAATTTCGTAGATACTGATATTTATAAACCAATTGATAAATCTACTTTAGGTTTAAATAAAGAGTTGTTTCCTGATACTGATTCTATAAAGGTAATGTATGCCGGAAATATTGGTATTGCACAAGACTGGGATCCTTTGGTTGCACTTGCGGAGGAACTAAAGGCTGATGCAGTGGAGTTTTTTGTGATAGGTGAAGGTGCCGAAAAAGAAAGACTATTGCTAGAGAAAGCAAACAAGCAGTTAGATAAGTTGCATATTCTTCCATATCAACCAAGAGAGCTGATGCCTTCACTTCTAGCATATTCAGATATACAATTTATTTTTATGTCTGCTGACACCGAAGGTCATGGTTTCCCCTCTAAAGTATATACTATTATGGCATGTGCTAAGCCATTGATAGTTATTTCAGGGAAAAACACTCCAATAATTAATTT
>DUOW01000014.1 GCA_012838635.1 Acholeplasma sp. | reverse complement strand
GTTACTATCAACAGTAATATTTAAGATTTCTTCCCCGTAAGATACTTCATAGTTAAACTCAAGTTCTGGTAAAGCTGACATCTTTTGTGATCTTGATTCAACTTTGAAAACTTTCTCAACTGGAGTAACTGGTTGAATATTTAATACTTCTACCATATATTTTGTAACTAGTTTTGCAGTATCTAAAATTGCATTTGATGTTACAGTAGCACCAGCAATAACTGCCACAGTATCAATAGCTTCTTGTTTTTCTAAGATTTCTGAAGCAAGTTCTGCAGCTACATCATTAGAAACAGGGTAACTTTCTTTACTATCATCAATTACAACTGCTGTAATACCTTTTCCTGATTCAATTGTATAAGTTGATTTAACAGGCCCTTTTGCTACTTCGAAACCATTACTATATGCTTCGACTGTATAAACATTACCTGATTTTGTAGAAGAAGCAATATAAGTCTTTAATTGTTTAGTAGCAATTAATGTTTCAATATCTTGATGTTTATCATCATAACCAGCTTCAGTAACGGAAACAACTTTATAATCACCATCAACTAAAACATTTAATGCATCATCTCCATATGATAAAACATATTTATATCTTAAATCAGGTAGGGCAGTTAAGTCTTGTTCACAACTTTCAAATTTGAAGGTTTTTGTTTCAACTGCTGCTAAACCTAAATCGTCTTTATATTGATTGTAATGAGCAACAGCTAAAGTTACACCAGCATCAACAGCCTTAGAAGTTACAGTTGAACCAGCAATATAGTTTTCTTTATTTCCAACTTCAAAAACAAAGTTATCAGTACTTCTACCAGCAACATCAAAATCATGAGTTGCAGCTTTAGATCCAAATCCTGGCGTTTCAGAAGAAACATCAATTACAACTAACTTACTAATTGTACCAGTCCCATAAATCCCAACAAGCGATACAACATCGCCACCATAACCTTTAGCCTTAACTTCATAAACTACTTCATTATATTGACCTTCTTCTTGACCAATAAGATAAATATTTTCTAAAGTCGCATTATTGCCAGCTAAAGGATATTTTTCTAATAAACCTTCAGAAGTAAAACTAGTAAATGTAAAATTAGCTTCTAACCTTTCTCTAACTTCTTTTTCTTTACGTTCTTTAATAATTGGATAAGTCCAAGCATTTAATGCTGCTAAAATTCCACCAACTAAAAGTCCTAAAACAAGTAAAAAGATTGAATAATGTAAAACATTTTTTAAAACACTTTTCTTATTATTTTGACTCATTTAAGACCTCCAACACCTAAAAATAATGGATTATTAATCATTGCTGCTTCAACGGGAGCAAATTTACCTGTCGTAAATAACACAAAAGCAAACAATGCTAAAAACACTAAAGCAAAGCCTAAGTAAACTAAAGCAACTTTCCACTTCTTTGGTTCAACTCTTAAAGGCGCACAAATATTATCATAGATGAATACTAACATATTCATTACTAGAATTGATGAGGCAACACCTTCAGGGAAATTAGATTTATATCTAAAAAGAACAGTTAAAACAGCTAAACTAATAGCATATAATATTCTACCATTTGGGCTCTTAGGTGCAGTTACTGGTTCAGTTGCCATAAAGACAGCACCAAACATTAAACCACCACTAAAGATACCTAATGCGGGATACCATAAATCAGCTGCATGACCATTAAATGCTCCTAGAATGTATGTTAAGACAAATACTCCACCTACATAAATAACAGGAATCTTCCAGTCAATTACTTTTTTAATTGCTAGATATAAAAATGCAACTAAACAAAGAACAGCACTTGTTTCACCTAAAGCCCCAGGAACATTACCTAAAAAGAAATCTAAAATTGTTCCATAAGGTTTTACTAAAACATCATATGAGCCAAACATATCAGCTTTAAATGCAACCATTGGTGTAGCACCACTTACAATTGTTCCAACTTCAGTTGGGTTTAAATTACCACCATGAGCTGCTACTACACCACTAAATGCTGTTTGAATAAATAAATAACCAATTAATGCTGGGTTAAAGATATTTTTACTAAACCCACCAAATACTAATTTACCAATAACTGTTCCAAATAAACATCCTAGAATTAATACCCAAACAGGTGTATATAAAGGAACAATTAAAGCTATCAATAATCCTGGAATAAGCGAATAAGAATTTAACGCATCATTAACAGGAGTTTTACTTTTCTTTACTAAAACAAAATAAACAAGCTCCGCAAGAAAACTAGTTAAACAACCAACAATTACTAAAATTAATGGTCTTAACATATCAATAACAGCTGCAAAGTTTTTATCTTCGACTGTATTAATAAAAGGCATAAGTCCGTTCTTCACAAAACCAAAGATAATAATTGGAATCAATGCAATCATAAAATGAAGCATAATTGATTTTGTATTTGAATCAGAATCTGCTCTTCTAATCATTGGCGCTTTATTTACAGAAAATCTTCTTTCTTGAACCATCTTATTTACCTCTTACAACTTTCTTAGCTTTACCAACAGCTTCCGTAAGCTCTATTCTTGAAGGACAAATATAAGAACATAAACCACATTCCATACACATATCAGCATGTAGTTTAACCATCTTTTCTTTATCTTTATCATCATAAGCAAGTTTTATTAAAATAGGTGATAATTTAACAGGGCAATTGTCTACACATTTACCACAACCTAAACAAGCTTCTTCTTTACCAGCGATTTCTTTAAATACTAAAATGCCTGTAGTAGTCTTTTCAACCATAAAACTATCAAAGAATTGACCATTTCCTGTCATTGGACCACCAGCAATTAAATTTGCTGCCCCAAGATCATCTACATAACCACCAGTTTTGTCAATGATCTCTGATGCTAAAGTTCCTACTTTTACTAAAACATTTTGGGGATTTTTAACACCATCACCACTAACAGTAATTACACGCTTAGTTAGAGGAAGTCTTTTTGAAACAGCATCGTTAATTGCAATCAAAGTACCTGCATTACTTACAACAGCACCAGTCTCACATGGTAAACTCTTATAAGTTTTTCCTTGCACTTTCTCTACAATATACTTCTCCCAACCTGCAGGATATACATCTGTTAAAAGATGTAAGGAAATATTTTCTTCATCCTTTAGTAGTTCTTCTAAAATGGCAATTACATCTTGATGGCATACTTTAACTGCTATGACAGCTTTCTTAGCATCATTTGCAATCATCGCATACTTAATCCCTTGGATTAACTCTTTCGCATAATGTTTAATTGAAACACAGTCGCATGTTAAATAAGGCTCACACTCAACTGCATTTACAATCAAAGTGTCAGTTTGGTATTTAGGGTGAGTGTATTTCACATGAGTTGGAAATCCAGCTCCTCCCATCCCTACAATCCCGGCTAAGCGAATTGTTTCAATAATACCTTCTTTTGTTAAAGGTTGCTCTTTTAAGTAAGTTACTTCTTCTTTGAAGTTGTTTTCAATTTCAATTGCAGATATTTTCTTCCCTGATGGGTGCCATACCTTCTTATCAACTGCAGTAACCTTACCACTAACAGAAGAATGAGTAATAACTGGAAAGTATGCTTTTGAAATCGTTAAGACATCTCCAATTTTAACTTCATCTCCTACTTTAACGCAAATCTCATAATCTAAATCAGGTCTATTTGCAGGAAAATAAACATATTTAGGATTTAGATACTCCAAGATTCCCTTATGTTTCGTAAGTTCCTTATGCCCTTTGTGCTCAGAAATATGAGTTGCTTTTGTCATTCCTAATGGCATATAATTTGTCCTCCTTCTTATTTTATCTTTCTTATAACTTTATTTGCCTTTGACTTATACGTCAAATGAATTTCATAATATTGATCTAAAAGATTATTGATTTTATCCAAATACTTTAAATCAAAAACTTTTTCATTTAGATCTTCTAACTTTGTATAGTACATTACAATAATAGTCCTCATAAAGTCATCTAACTTAATTAAACTAGATTCATGACAATCTTTACAGATTAAGCCACCTTTATTTAAACTAAAACCAATTAAATTTTCTTTAGAACCGCAAACTACACATCTATTTAATACTGGTCCAATTCCTAGTAAGTATAGCAGTTTTAACTTAAAAATAGCTATATAATATAAATTTTCTGTTTCTTCTAACTTATCTAAAGTAAAGATTACAAACTGATAAAATAGATTATAATCACTTACATGATTTGCAAAGTCATAACAATAATCTAAAACTTCTAAAGCACCAAGTAATAACTCATAATTTGCTTTAATCTTAGAATAGTTATTTAAAACTTTACCTTGCTTTAAAATATTAAAATTATTCTTAGAACTATAATCAAAACTTACCTTTGTTAGAGGGACAGAATAACTAGCATTCTTGGCATTAACTTTATATGCTCCTCTAACTAAATAACTTTGCAAGCCAACACTTGTAAGGATAAAAGCTATTTTTGAATCTTCTTGATACTTTTGTTCTTTGAGAACTAAACCTTCTAAAAGATTACTCATAACCAGCTTTCTTAACTCCTAAATCATAACTCTTCCAGTTTGGTTCAACAGTAACATAAAGTTCTAAATATACTTTTCTTTTGATTGTCCTGACAATTTCTTTTCTTGCTTCAGTACCAATTTCTTTAAGCATCGAACCATTTTTACCAATAACAATTCCTTTTTGTGTTGCTCGCTCTACAATAATCTTTGCCTCAATTACAAGTAAATCTTCTACTTCATGATCTTCTTTAATACTTTCAATAATTACCCCAACCGAATGAGGAATCTCTTCATGAGTTAAAAGTAAAATCTTTTCTCTAATAATTTCAGAAATCATAAAAGCTTCTGTTTGTAAGTTTTCTACTTCTTCTGAAAAGAAAGGTTCACTTTCAGGTAAATACTCAATAATTTTATTAAGCGTGCGCTCAACATTATTTCCATCTAAACTTGAAATATAAAAGACTTCATCAAATTCTAATTCACTCATCAAACTCAAAACATTTTCAACCATATGAGCTTCATTTTTCAAATTATCAATTTTATTTACAACTAAAAACTTAGGAATATCATGATTTTTAAGACTTCTTAAAATCAAGCGATCTTGCTCATTAATCCTTTGATTACAATCAATCATATATAGAATTAAATCAACATCATAAAGGGAAGCAAAAGCTGCTTTATTCATCTTCTTATCTAAAACAGTTTTTCCCGACTGTACTCCTGGTGTATCTACAAATATCACCTGAGCACCTTCACAGTTATATATCCCCCTTAAAACATTTCTTGTTGTTTGAGGTTTATGAGTTGTAATTGCAACCTTTCTCCCAACAACATAATTTAAGAAAGTACTTTTACCTACATTACTTCTCCCAATAATAGTTACAAATCCAGCTTTATTTTTTGGCATCATCCATATCGCTTTCTTTAAAACTATAAGGTAACAATTCTTTAATTGTATATACCTTTACATCTTTCTTTAGATTTGTAAGGATAATTGGTGTATCAGGATTTAAAAGCTCACTCATTACCTGTCTACATGCTCCACAAGGAGAAACAGGATCGCTTGTGTCAGCTAAAACTAACATCTTTACAATATCATCTTGCCTATAACCTAAAGCATACACCTTAAAAAGTGCAGTTCTTTCGGCACAATTAGATAAACCATAAGATGCATTCTCTACATTAGCACCACTTACAATCTTTCCATTTTTTAATAATACTGCTGCACCTACATGAAACTTAGAGTATGGGGCATAAGCATTATGAAAAGCTTTTAAGGCTTCATTATATAATTTTTCCATAAACTTACCTCTTATTTAAAAAGTTTACTTAAATATTCTTCTTCTTTCTTTGCCATTATTTCATAATCTTTATCTTCAATATGGTCATAACCTAAGAGATGTAAAATCCCATGAATTAATAGCTTTGCAAATTCTTCTTCCTTGCTATGCTTATATTCTACAGCTTGTTCATTAACTTTATCTAAAGAAATAAAAATATCTCCTAAATAACCATCTTCCGTATCAGGAAAAGATAAAACATCTGTTGCCCTATCAAGAGCTCGATACTGATAATTAAGATTTCTCATCTTAGAATCATCAATAATGATTAAGGATAACTCACTATCATTTTCAAAAAGCCTTGCAATCTCTTTAACTAAGGATTCAAATGCAAATTCTTGATCTGCTTCTAAAAATAAATTAATTTTCATTATCTTCCTCATAACGCTTAATGATTTCAAAAAGTATTGGATGTCTCATAACATCTTTACTTTCAAATTCAATAAACTTAACACCCTTAATCTTTTGTAATCTGTAATATGCATCAATTAAACCTGAATCAGATTTTCTAGGTAAGTCAATTTGGGTAACATCCCCAGTAACAATCATTTTTGAATTAAATCCTAAACGAGTTAAAAACATCTTCATTTGCATTTTTGTCGCGTTTTGTGCTTCATCTAAAATGATAATGGCATTTTCTAAAGTTCGCCCTCTCATATAAGCCAGTGGAGCAATCTCAATTATCTTTTTATTGACATACTTTTCTTGATTCTCACTACCAATAGCATCTGTAATTCCATCATACAAAGGAATTAAATATGGATCAATCTTCTCTTTTAAATCACCAGGTAAAAAGCCTAACTTTTCTCCTGCTTCTACAACCGGTCTTACTAAAACAACTTTACTGATTCTTCCCATCTTTAAAGCTTGCATTGCATATAAGACAGCTAAATAAGTTTTACCAGTACCAGCAGGCCCAATTCCAAAAACAATATCATTGTTTTCCATTGCTTTAATATAAGCAACTTGATTTAAAGTTTTAGGATAAACAGTTTTACCATTGATTGTTGTAAAGAGAATTTTCTTTTTGGTATATAAATCAATTATTTCTTCTGTATTTTCTAAACTTAAGTTTTTAATAATCGTTAGAATATCAGACTCATTTAACTTCACTTGATTTAGAATATATTCTAAAGTTTGAAATAAGTTAACAAGTTCATCTTTATAGGCAAGTTCGGTTTCAGGAATAGAAACTTCTCCATATCTTAAACGAACAGGAATTTGATATTCTTCTTCAATAAAGTTAATAATCCTATTTTGATCTCCTAACAATTTAGCTTCATTAAGAATGTTTTGTAATTCATAAATAATAGTTTTTGCCATTTAACCACCTTTACATAGTATATCACATTTATTAAGCATTTTCTATATCTTTTCAAATAAAAAAACACATTAAGTTTACCTTAATGTGTTTTTATCTATTTCTAAAATAGTCTATTTTTTCTTTTTATCTTCTTCTTCAAGATCTTCTCTTAAGTGATTATTTCCTCTTATAAAACCAACACCTAAAGCTAAAACAATCATTGGTAAAACAATTGTTCCACTATTACAACCTTTAGCGGTAAACTCAACATCAAGTTCAATTGTAGCACCATATTCTGCACTATAAACTTTTAATGATGTTTCACCTTTGGCTATACCTTTATATTTTAAGCCATTAGCTTCATAAACATCACTATCATCTACTTTTAATACCGCATCTTGAATACTAGTTTTAACTTCAGCTTCTTCACCAACTTTAACTTTATCTTTATATTCTAAAGTATAACTATCTACCCTAAGATCAACTTCAATTACTTCTCCATAATACTCTACAACTAGTTTAGTTGTCCCCGTTCTTAAAGGCTCAAAAAGAAAAATCATTGATCCATCTGATGAAATATTGATAGCTACATTAACAGTTGCAATTGTAGCATCAAGAACTGAGGCTCTAAATTTATGATATGGATAAAGATGAGAAATAAGGTTATCTTTATAAAATAGCTTTAGTGCTAACTTGCGATTATGGCCTTCTAAAATCTTAATTGTTTGAGGAATATTTTGATCTTCTTTAGTTTTTATTGATGCAAAATTGCCACCATCAAACTCTAAAGTGTCAATTAAATAACCATTTTCATAAACTTCAATCTTGTATTGATATGTTTCTGGTAGGTTGTTAAACTCATATGATCCCTTACCGCTTAACTTTTCTTCTTTAATTAGTTCACCATCAATGTAATGTATAATTGTATATTCATTATCACTTGCTAGGTTATATTCTGCGCTAATGCGATTAGCCGTAGGAAAAACATAAAATATACCATAATCAGAACCATAATCAATAAAAACTACTTGTATTTTCTTTTTCCCATTTGGAAATTCGATTTCATATTTAATTGCATTAGGTTGTTCTATTGAAGAATCTGGAATAACTAAAGTAAGCTTACTACCAGTTACAACTAATTGATTATCATAATATACACTTAAGCTCTTTAAATCAGCTTCAGTCATATTTAAAATAGTAACTGTTTTTTGTCCTTCAATAACTTCTGCTTTAATTTCAATTGCACTTATATCTAAAGTCATATCATGAGTTATTAGATCAGTAAATCTCTCATTGCCATTGGCATCAAATGCTTTTAATTCAATTTGATTTTCCCCATAGTTTAAGCTTAAGAAAAACTTCTCTAACTTTTCACCTTGAGTTGCATCTCTTTCTTCTTTTAACTCACCATTTACATAAAGTTCATATTTCGTAATTTGATTGTTAATTAAGTTACAATCATAACTAATACTAAAATTATCAACACTATTAAAACTAATCTCCCCATATGGCAAACTAGTATTAATTGTTACCCTTTTAGTTACAGCTGATCCATCGTTAAAATGTAAAGTAACATTAGGCATATATATTTTATCTTGTTCTATATCAGGAATAGTTAATGTTTTATTAATTGTATCAAATATTCCATTATATACTAAATATGGTGGTCTTGATGCTACAAGTGAGATTTTCTCTAAATATTGAAAATCTAAAGCATTTGGTTTAATTGTAATAGTTTTAGTCTCATTATCATAAACATACTCAATATTATCAAAAATTGCATCTTTATCTAAAACATTATAATCAATTGGATCTCTTTGGGCTAAAATATCAGCCTCATCAATAATGTTACCACTCTTATCAACATATCTTAAATTAATTCTTTCTTCGTTGACGTTAAATAACATCATCGCACTAACATTTCCATCAATTACTTTAGTTACAATATCAAATTGTGGATTACCTTCTACTGTTTTATAACGATCTCCATATTGTAAACCTGTTATATAAACAGTACCTTCATTAGTACCAGTTGCTACACTATTTTTAGCCTTAACCGTCCTTGCATAAGCGTGGTCATGACCAGACAAAGACAAGTCAACTCCATACTCATCATATAACGCAAGCCAGTTATTCCTGTTTTTAGTTGCATGTCCTGAGTTACTAGTTCCACCAGTATAAAATGGTCTATGGTTATACACAATAATATATTGTGAAGGATTGTTTTCTACAACTTCTCTAAACCAAGCTTGTTGATTAGCAAGTGCTACTTCTTTAGAAACAAGGTTACCAGTTGATGAAGATGTTGATTCATTATCAATAGAGATAAATAGTACATTCCCATACTTAAAATAGTAGTTTAAGTTTTTAACACCATCAGCTCCATTTTGAGGATTATACAAAAATGTATTAAAGTATTGTTGTCCTTTAGTACTAGCAGAACTATCATAAAAGTCATGGTTTCCTGGTGTCATTGCCATCATAGTTTCCATACCAAAAGCACTTTGAGAAATGTTTTCCCAACAATCATAACTACTACCATAAGCTAACATATCTCCACCATGAATAGTTAAATTAAGATTACCATTTACTTTCTCTTTAGCTTTATTATAAACATCAACTGCTGTTTGTAATCTTGTTGGTCCATTAGTCCAAGTATGATAGTCTGATAAAAACACAAAGTTAAAACCTTCTGTTTTTAAAATATTAGATCCTTCCCTAGGGGCTGTTTTAAACGATTTAACAGGACTATAAAGATTATTCTCTTTAATCCTATAAATATAGCTCGTACTAGGGTTTAAATCATAAATAGTAAGATCATTCTTATAAAAAGTATAAGTTATCTTTGATCTGTCATCATAAAATGATCTTTGTTCTGTTTTTAGGGGGGTTTTATAAACTGGATTAGAAAAACTGGTATCAGTAGCATTTGCTAGTTCCAAATATGAAGATATTGTTTTTGAATGCCAAACAACATTTACTGAAGATGATGCATCTTCACCTGGTGTAGTATTAATTAGTTTCATATCTGTTGCTCCTTCTACATACCTTTCATTTCCTAAAAAACCAAAAAACATAAAACAAAGTAAAAAAGTAAATACAATTAAAATCTTTCTCTTCATTTTTTATTCTCCTTCTTGTTTTTTTATATATTAATTATACCATATTTATTTTTCATTTACTACACCAAAACAAAAAAAGAGAAACATTAGTTTCTCTTTTTATACCTTCTTATCTACCGCCTCGACGTGCTTTGCGTGAAGAACGTTGCTTCATTTTCTTAATTTCACTAGGCTTCATAAAATGCCTTCTTTTACGTGCTTCAGCAAGGGTTCCACTACGTGAAACATCACGTTTAAAACGTTTAATTAAATCTTCTGTAGATTCACCATCTCTTCTAATTGTTTTTGCCATTTCCAACCCTCCCTTCGCACTAGCAGTAATATTATACTACATTTAGGAAATTATTTCAAGTTTATTTTATATTTTCTAGCCTTTTACATAGCTCATTTGCTAGTTTTAGGTAATTGTTACCAATCTTCTTAAAATCAAGTTTTAGCTCTTCACTCATCCCAACAACATCTTTAAAATATGCTACATTATACCATTGTAATGCTTGAAAACATCGCCAAGCATAAAAACGAAAATATTTATCGTCATTAAGCTCATCACCATAATAAACTTTTAATAATTCTAACCCATCTTCAAGATCATTGTTTCCAAAACAAGCTATATCATAAATTGGATCAATATTACCTGAAAACTCAAAATCTACAACTTTTAAACCTCTAGATGTAATAATAAAGTTTGATGGTTGAGCATCACCATGAGCTATTGTCTTTTTTTGTTTATCGAGGAAAGGTTTATATTTTAAAAACTCCTTTTTAATTTTTAAGTATTCTGGTTTTAATTTATGACCTAAATCTAACACTAACTGCTCATATTGTTCTAATCTTCCAAAAGGATTATAATCATTAACAGCTTTTAATTTAGATGTATGAATCTTCTTTAAAAGCATTGCTACATCTTCTAAAGGATATTCTGACTTTTCAACTAAATTTAAACTTTTACCGTCTAAATATTTACTCACCTTAATCCCATCTTCACAGTTAAAATAAACAGTTTCGTTAGTGATATTTAAAGATTCAAAGATTTTAAGATTTTTTTGTTCTAAATGCCTATCTACAAAATGATAAGCATTTGGACCAGGTAAACGAAATGTATAAAGCTTATCGTGAACGGAGATAACATAAGTCATATTACTCATTCCACCTAATAATCTTTCTTCAATTTTAATGTTATCTGTTACAAAAATCTTCTTAGCTTCGTTTAATATTTTATCAGTCATCAATAATCCTCCAAAAAACTAGCCATTAAAGATAAAGCTTTGCTTCTGTGGCTGATTTTGTTTTTTTCTTCGCCAAGTTCAGCTAAAGTCTTTCCATATTCTTCTAAATAGAAAATAGGGTCATAGCCAAATCCACCAGCTCCCCTTTTTTCTAAAATAATTTCACCTTCTAAAATTCCTTTGAAAAAGTAAGTTTCATCATCAATAATCAAACAAACACAAGCTTCAAAATAAGCTGCTTTGTCTTTACTAGCAAGCAGCCTCCAAATTTCTTTGATGTTTTCTTCATCATTGTTTTTAATTCTTTTAGAATTAATTCCAGGAAATAAATCTAAACCTAAACAACATAAACCAGAATCATCGGAGAATGTAGGGATTTTATATTTATCATAGTAATATTTAGCTTTTAAATAGGCATTTTCTTTAAAACTCTTACCTACTTCTTCTACATCCGCCATATCATTTAAATCACTTAAGCTAATTAAATCAATACCTTTTAAAATCTTTCTAGCTTCATTTACTTTGTTTAGATTGTGTGTTGCAAATAATAGTTTCATACTAATGTTGCACTCTTAGATATTAGCAAAGCAATAATACTATCACTTGCATAGTCAATTGCATATGAGAAAATAGCACGATGTTTATTATCAAGGAAGTTAACATTAGCACCTGCTTCAACTAAAACCTTAACTAATTCATAGTTGTTTTTTAAAATTGCCCTATATAAATAACTTCTACCATAATAGATCTCATTAACATCTGAACCTTTTTCAATTAAAAACTTAATAATATTTAATGCCTCTACATAAACAGCAATTAATAAAGCTGATTGATTAGCATCATCTACAATATCAATATTAGCCCCTTTACTATACAAAAACTTCACAATCTTTAAATTGCCATTAATAATCGCATAGTAAATTGGTCTTTTCCCAAAATGATCAAACTCATTGACATTCTCACTATTAACCTTTTGAAGTAAGTATTCATAGTTATTTTCTTTTGCGGCACGATGAATTGCTGGCTCTAAATACTTTTCTTTGTATTCACTACCACTAACAATCCTTCTTAAAAAAGAATAGTTTTCTGGATTAGTAATATTAGCAATATCAAGTGGCGTTTGATTTAAATAATTTTTACCTTCTAAATCATAGCCATGATTTAAAAGACTTCTTAAGATTTCAATATTACCATACCTAGCTGCAAAGTGCATTGCTGTTTCTTTATAAATGTTTTTAAAATTGTTTACAGTCATATGACGCAAAATATAATTAACTAAATGTAAACTATTTTGTTCACAAGCATAGTGTAAAACCGTATTTTTACGCTCATCAGAATCAACCAAACTAGCTCCACTTGAAAGTAAATGTCTAATCATATCTGTTTTACCAGACTGCACGGCATAGTGAATTGGTTTAGCTCCTTTAAAATCAGAAATATTTAATTTTGCCCCAGCATCTAAAAGTAGTGTAAGTATATTTACATTTCCTTTTGATGCAGCAATATGTAATGGCGATACTCCTCTTTTATCTAAAGAGTTTGGATTAGCTTTTTCTAAAAGTAGTTTTTGAATTGCTTCTTCATTATTGAACTGTGTTGCTAAGTGAAGCGGTGTTTCATTTTGGTTGTTCTTGGCATTAACATCACAACCAAGTTTAAGAAGTAAGTCAATTACTTCAAAATAATCATTTCTTGAGGCAATATGAAGATATGAATTACCTTTTTGATCCCTAAACAAAATATCGTTGCCTTTTTCATAATAATTAATTACATAGTAACAATCATTATGCATAATTGCATCAACGATATTCTTAGATTTGCCATCACCGACATTTTTATATAAACGATAAATCTTTTCCATATGCCACCTACTTCATTTTCTCCAATAATTGTTTAGAAGATGAAAAAGAGATCTTAATAATCCCTTCTGTTTCTAAAGCTTTGCCATCTACAGGACTAAAATAACTAAAAGGTTTCGTAACATTTTTTTTGAATGTTCCAAAGTTAGTAATACTTACCTTACCATTAGTCTTTAATTGTTCTTTTACTAATTCAAGATATTCGGTAACTACTAAGTCAATATCTTTTTTCGTAAGTTTGGTCTTTTGACTAATAATACTTAAGTACTCCTCCTTTTTCATTTTTTAATCCCCCTTTGTTTCTCAAAGTATAACACTAATCCCTTAAAAATTAAAGGAATATTTTAAAAAAATCTAGAAAATATTTCTAGATTTTATTCTGGTTTTAAAGACCTTGACATCAATTTAGAAATCGCCTTTTTCACATCTTTTTGTTTATAAACGATGTCATAAACACCTTCCATAATTGGGGCAGAAATCTTATATTCTTTAATTATTTGATGAGCAGCAACAGCTGTTCTTGCCCCTTCTACAACCATTGTCATCTCTGATAATGTTTGTTTTAAGTTTTTACCTTGGGCTATTTTAATCCCTGCTTGAAAGTTACGGCTATGGTGAGAGGTACAAGTTACAATTAAATCACCCATTCCTGATAGGCCATAAACTGTTTCGATTTTACCACCTAAAACTAAAACTATTCTCTTGATTTCAAGTAAACCTCTTGTAATTAAAGCAGCTAAAGTATTATCACCAAACTTTAAACCATAAGCCATACCACTAGCAAGAGCAATAACGTTCTTTAAAGAGCCACAAAGTTCAGCTCCAATTAGGTCTGTTGATGTATATACTCTAAAGTATGTTTTATTACTAAAAATCTTTTGGACAAGTTTTGCATCATCTAAATTATTTGATGCTGCTGTTACTAAAGTTAACATCCCAATAACAACTTCTTCGGCGTGACTTGGCCCCGTTAGAACAACATAACCTTTAATCATCGCTTCAGCTATTTCTTCATAAACAATCTCTGATACTCTTTTAAAAGTTTCTGGTTCAATACCTTTAGCTACATTCACAAAAAGCTTTGGCTCTTTAATAACTTTGTTTATTTCTGATAAAACTAATCTTACAACAGCAGTTGGAACAGCAAGTAAAATAATCTCGCCATAATCAATTGCTTTTGTAAGATCTTTAGTAGCTTTAATATCTTCGTTTAATTTACTTGATCCTAGTTTACTTTTATTAGTATGGTCTTTGTTTATTTCTGTAACAATTTTATCATCAATATCATACATTAAAACTTCATGTTTATTATCTGATAGAATTTGGGCTAAAGCACTACCCCAACTACCAGACCCAACAATAGCAATTTTATAACTCATGACTATCCTTCTTTCTTAAAGTGATTTTTAAAGGTGCTCCTGTAAAATCAAAGTTCTCTCGTATTTTGTTTTCTAAATAACGCTTGTATGAAAAATGAATTGCACTTGGTTCATTTACAAACAAAACAATTGATGGGGGAGCAATATCCTCTTGAGTTGCATAATAGACTTTCAAAGTCTTTTGATTAAACTCACTAGGTGGGTTTAATACTACAGCTTCCATAATAATATCATTTAATAAAGATGTATTAATTCTTTGGGTATAGTTTTCATAAACTTGATCAATCGTATCAAGCAGTAAATTAATTCTCTCTTTATTAAAAGCTGATAAAAAGATAACTGGTACATACCATAAAAATGGCATAAACTCATATAAATTATCAGTCATTTCTTTCATTGTATTAGAATCTTTAGTAACTAAATCCCATTTATTATAAACAATAATCATTGCTCTGTTATAGTCTTTAATATAACCTGCAATTCTTTTTGTTTGTTCTGTTAAAGGTTTTGTAGCATCTAAAACAAGGATTGATAAGTCTGATCTTTCAATTGCTCTCATTGCTCTTAAGAAACTATACTTTTCTAAATTCTCATAGAGCTTACCTTCTTTTTTTAGTCCTGCTGTATCAATCACAACATACTCTTTGCCATTTCTTTTATAACTAGTATCAACAGCATCTGTTGTGGTACCAGGGATTGAACTAACAATTGCTCTTTTTTCTCCTAAAATCGCATTTACTAAAGTAGATTTACCAACATTAGGTTCACCTACTAAAGAATATTTAATACCTTGATTTTCTTTTTCTTTATTTTCTTTTGGTAATAAACTAACGACTAAATCAAGTAAATCACCAATTCCTAAACCGTGAATTGATGATACTGGTAGTAAATGGTCAACTCCTAATTTATAAAACTCATAAATCTCATGAGACAGTTCTAAGTTATCAACTTTGTTTACCGCTACAATTACAGGTTTATTAGATGTTTGTAAGATGCGAATCACATCTTCATCTTCTTTTGTAGCCCCAATTGTAATATCAACTACCATAATAATTACATCGGCTTCTTTAATAGCAATTTCAGCTTGCATTCTAATTTCATGAGAAAAGGGCTCATCTTTTAAGATGATGCCCCCTGTATCAATTACAGAAAATTGTTGATTTAGCCAAGATGCTTGGGCATAAAGACGATCTCTTGTTATCCCACTTACATCATCAGTAATTGATAGGCGCTCACCAATAATTCTATTAAATAAGCTTGATTTACCAACGTTAGGTCTACCAATTATTGCAACAACTCCTGCCATATCTTACCTACTTTTTAGAATCCTTTAATTTCTTTAATTCATCTTGATCAAGTTGGTCTTTAATTAAATCCTTAAGATTACTTGAAATACTCTCTTGAGGAAGTTGAACTTGTTCTTGTTTTGCCCCTTTACCACGAGGTGCTCCCTTTGGTTTATCAGCTTTTGGAGCTTTTGGTGCTCTAGGTGCTCTTTGATCTTTGTATACAACAAATCTAGTTTCTTCAGGATCAAAACGGCCAACAACAACTTCTAAATCCATTCCTTCTTTAATATCTTCTAGTTTCATTGAATGAACGCTATTACTTGGCATATAACCAATTAAGTTTTGATATTCAACTTTAAAGCCATCTTTTAACTTAGCAATTACATTTACAGTAATAGTTTGGTTTTCTTCTAATTTTAAAGTTTCCCAAGGATTTTCAAATAATTGTTTGCGTGAGAAAATAACTCTCTTTCTTTGAGGTTCAAGTTCAATAATTTTTACCTTTAACTTTTCACCTAAGTCAGTATAATCTTTAATAAAAACATTCTTTTCCCAAGCAAATTCACTCTTTGGTAAGAATCCAGTCGATCCTTCATTTAGTTTTAAAACAACACCTGAGTTATTGATTTCTACAACTTCTAACTCTTCAACATCGCCTAACTTTTTACTCTTAGCATAATCTCCATAATAGTCTGGAAGTAAAGCTTTACGAGAAATAGAAATATGGAATTCATTACCTTTTTGTTCTTTACCTAAAACTTTGAATTCAACTTTAGTACCAACTTTTACCGTATTCTTTAAATTACGAATGCGGTCATGACTCCATTCAGAAACGTGTAATAAGGCATCAACACCTTCAACGATTTCCACAAAGGCACCATATGTCTCCACATTCTTAATTAAACCTTTATATGTAGCTCCAACTTCAATCTTAGCTACTTTTTCTTCTAATTCTTTTCTGTATTTAATTGCTTGAGCTGCTTTATTAGAAACGATTAATCTTAATCTTGGTTTATCAACTCTAATAACAGCAACTTCTAAAGTCTTACCAACAAGTTCTTGTTTTTCTTCATCAGTAGCGTTAATTTGAAGTGATGGTAAGAAACAGTTAATACCATTATATTTTAATAGTAAGTCTGCTTTACCTTCTTCTTTACCTTTTGATGAATAACGAACTACTTGTGCTTCAAACACTTTATCTTTATTTGCTTCATGTTCTTTTTCAATTTCTTCAATATCTTTATAAAGTTTTAATAGTTTCGTTGAAAAAAGTAGATTTGGTTCTCCAGATTCTTTTGCTTTTTCAATCTTTTTCACAATCAGTTCAAGTAAATCCCCAACAACTAATAAATCTAATAAACCTTCATCTTCTTTAATTTGATCAAAATCATGACGATATAAATAACCTTTTTCCACCTTTACATCTTCCATATTCATAATCTTATCAGCTGCATCTAAAACAAGTTTACCATCTTTTACTAACTTGCCATCTTTTTTAATTTTAAGCATATCATCATCACCTACACCTAAAATAAGAGCTCTTTCTCTTTTTCTGTTTGTTGGGTTAGATTCAATACTTAAAACAAGACCATAAAGATGTTCTAATTTTTTGAATTTACTTACTCTTAAATTGTTTTTTTGATCACTAGAAGTTGCTTCTTCCTTTTCTTCTTCAGCTTCTTCTTTTACAACTTCTTTAGTAGATTTTTCTTCTTCAAGTTCTACTTCACTTGCATCATTTGCTTTAACATCTTCTGCTAAAGCTTTAGTTTCTGCCTTCTTTTCCATCTTTAAACCTCTTTCCAAAACTAATTTCGTGATTTCACTAATCACCTTGTCAATACTTAAATTTGTAGTGTCTATTAATATAGCATCGTCAGCCTTTTTTAAAGGGCTAATTTCTCTTGTTGAATCTTTATGATCTCTTATCTTTAACTCTTCAATCGTTTCTTCAATACTTGAAACTTCTTGACCTTTTGCTATTCTCTCATCTCTTCTTCTTTTAGCACGCTCTTCAAGTGTAGCATCTAAATAGATTTTAAGATTAGCATCTTTTAAAACAACAGTTCCAATATCACGGCCATCCATCACAATATTAGAATCTAAAGCAATCTTTCTTTGCATTGATACTAAATGTTCTCTAACCGACTTATACTTAGAAACTAAAGATACATTATTTGTAACTTCTAAACTTCTAATTTCTTCAGTTACATCTTTACCATCTAAATAAATTTGATCACCATCAAATTTAATTACTGTCTCTTCAAGAAAATCATATTTTGATTCATCTTCTAAATCAATCTTTAAATTTAAAGCTTTTAAAGTTATAGCCCGATACATGGCACCCGTATCTACATAAACAAAGCCTAACTTCTTCGCCAACAACTTCGCAATTGTACTTTTACCAGCACCGCTAGGTCCATCAATTGCAATCTGCCAATTCATAAAACACCTCAAATCTTATACATTATATCACATTTATCTTTATTATACAATAAAATAATTTATTTTAAATCAAAATAAAAATGTAGACATTTCTGTCTACATTTATTAATTAACAGCAACACTAAATGTTAGTGGAATTGCGATTGGTTTATTAATTACTTCATTATAAACGGTTGTTGTACCAGGACAATCCATCGTAAACGTGATATAAAATACATATGGAGTTGCAATGCTAATCGGGTTAGGCATTGTATATGAAGTTGTTAAAGGAGCACCAGTTGCTGTTTATCCTATAAAAACATGAATTAAACCAGCATTAGCTGTTGAACCATTGATTGTAATTTGCCCTAAAGTTACAGTAAAAGATCCAGTAGCACCTAAAGCACTACCTGCGACTTCATTCCAATTAGCTGTATACTGAAAAGTAATTTGTTCAACCGGAGTAGATCCAGAAGGCGCATTACTATTGGCAACTTGACCAACAGGAACTAAAACTTGTCCTGAAGTTGTAGTCCCATTTAATGTTAAAACGGTGTTAACTGCTTTAGCCTCACCAATGTTGATATTAACAGTATCGCTTTCTTCTGCAGGGGCATTAATTGTTCCTGCCCAATAGGCATAAGCTCCATCAATAGTAAATGACATTACAAATACTAAAATTACTATAATAATTATTTTCTTCTTTTTCCCCATATTTACCTCGATTCCGAGCATTTTATTTTTTACGGATTAACCGTTACACTGAATTTCAATTTAATAACAATTTCTTTACCAATGATAGCTTCATATGTTGCTTTATCTACAGGTTCTTCTAAAGTAACTCTAATATAAGTATATGGCGCTGGCACATGAGCATGTTGGATATATGTTGCAGGAGCTCCATTAATAGACTCATAAGGTGCTGATATTCCAGGTTTTTTATATTCTACCTTAACTAAATCAGCATGTGCAGTATCTCCACCAATTGTAACAGCATCCAAAGCTACAGAAATAGTACCTTCAGTTCCCGTAATATTAGCAGATGCAGATACTGGTTTCCATTCAACTCCGTAAGTAATTTCTACTTTATCTACAAGTTCTTTACCAGCAGGTGCGGCAACACTATTAGGAATTTGTCCAGTAGGCACTAATACCTTATTCCCACCATTAGTTCCCCCAAATAAAGGATTTAAAGTAATCTCAGTATCAATAACTCCACCCTCACCAATGTTTATAGCAATAGTATTAGTTTTTTGATCAGGTGCATTAACAGTACCAGCCCAATAAGCATAAGCTCCACTAAATGATGCAGAAATTAGAAACACTAAAATAGCTAGTAATAAAAATTTCTTTCTATTTTTCATCTTACCTCTCCTTCTTTTATTCTTGTCTAGTTATACCAAAACCTATTATAAAAAGCAAGAGTTTTTTTAAGGTATTTTTAAGGTTTGAAAATAAAAAATGTAGACCATATAGGTCTACCTTTATTTCCTCTTACTTTTAATTTCAATCTTAGTTAGGAACAACTTTAAATGTTAATGGAATAGAAATTGCTTTCCCTTTAATAGCATCATAAATAGTTTTGTTAGCTGGTTCTGTTAAAGTAACTTTTACAGTAACAGTTACATCTGTACCACCAGTAATAGCAGTATTTTCACTTGTAATAGTAACATTTACTAAATCAGCATGAGTAGTTTCAGATCCATCAATAGTAACAGAGCCCATAGCAACATTTAAAGTACCAGTAGCACCAGTAACTCCAGTCCATGTAGCTGTATAAACGACAGTAACTTCTTCTACAAGCGTTGATCCTTCAGGTACTTCAACACTGTTATCAATTTGTCCAGCTGGAACTAAAACTTTGTTTTGAGCCCCATTGTCTCCACTTACGTTTAAAACAGTAGCAACTTCTTTACCTTCACCAATGTTAATAGCAATAGTCTCGTCTTCTGGTGTAGGAGCATTAACTGTTCCTGCCCAGTAAGCATAAGCACCACCAATTGATGCAGATACTAAAAGCATTAAGATTGCAACTAAAATAAACTTTTGTCTTTTCTTCATAATTTACCTCCAATTTTGCTATTATACTACAATCAATAATAAAATGCAAGTGTTTCTTATTATAAATTGTAAAAAAAGTGTAAAATTCTTACTCAGTTTATCAAAAAAAGCAGACTAATAAAGCCTGCATTTTTTATTTTCTATGGAGGCGGTGGTGGTCCTGGTTCCGGAGCTCCAGGAACAACATTAAACTCCAATTGAATAGCAATCGGTTTCCCTTTAATAGCATCATAAATAGTTTTGTTAGCTGGTTCAGTTAATTTAAATGTAAACCACCCAGCAGATGGAAGATCAGCTGCTAGTGGTATAATATCTAAAGTGTGTGTTGTACCTATTGGAATAAGTGGTGGGTTTGTATCTAGATTTGAACCATTATAAACCTTAACTAAATCACCATAAGTAGCATCTCCACCAATAGTAATACTATTAATCTTAACATTCAAATATCCATATTCACCAATTGCATTTCCACCTGATTGTGTCTATCTTATATTATAACAAAAATAAAGTGCATCTACATTTTCCTTACCTACACCTGGATCAACACTATTAGCAACTTGTCCTGTTGGGACTAATATTTTATCAGTAAAATCAGGATGGTTAGTTAGTACTATTTCAGTAGTAACAGTCCCACCTTCACCAATGTTAATAGTAATATTCTCATCTTCTGGTGCAGGTGCATTAACTGTTCCTGCCCAATATGCATAAGCACTACTTACTGATGCAGAAAGTAGAAATATTAAGATAGCAAAAAGCATTAATTTTTTTCTATTTTTCATTTTAATTCTACTCTTCACTATATTAGTCACAATTGTATCTCAAATTGTAATAATTGCAAATACTTTTTAAGATAATTTTAAGATTCAAATGGCTTTGAAATTAAAAATAGACTTTCAAAAGTCTATTTTTTACTTTACAAACTTATATTTACTTAAAACTACTAACCTTTTAATTTCATGAGGTTTTAATTCTCTTATCTCGCCTGGAGATAAGTTTCCTATTTCTACTTCCCCAAACTTAACTCTTGTTAGTTTCTTTACATTATAACCTAAAGCTAAAAACATGTTTTTAACTTGATGGTAGTTTCCTTCAACTAAAGTGATACTAACTAATGAAGATTTGTTTTTCTTATCAATATCAATAATCTTAGCATCACATTTTCTTGTTTTTTTAGCATCAATATATACACCTTGAGCTAAGTTTTTCACTTCTTCTTTCGTAATAATCCCATCAATTCTAGCAAGGTATTCTTTTTTTAGGTTTGATTTAGGACCAATTAAAGTATTCATAAAATCACCATCGTTAGTGATTAAAAGGACTCCTTTAGTATCATAGTCTAGTCTACCAACAGGATATAAACCTAAACCTTGATATTCTTGAGGAAGAATAGAAATAACTGTTTTTCTTCCTCGATCATCGGTTGTGGAAGATAAAACTCCTACTGGTTTATTCATAACAAGGTAAGTTTTAATTAAAACAGGTAAAGGATTATCATCAACTAAAATTGTATCACTTGGAGATACTTTAACACCCATTTCAGTTATAACTTCCCCGTTTACTTTTACTCTACCTTCTTTTATATACTCTTCTGCTTTTCTTCTCGAACAAAGTCCGCTATTTGCTATTCTCTTTTGTAGTCTTTCCATTTAAAAACCTCATTATTAATTCTTCACTTTTCTTAAGTGCTAAATCTAGATTGTTGTAATCTACCTTTACTTCTACAGTTTCAATCTTATTACGATACCAAGTTATTTGCCTCTTCGCATAATTTCGAGTCTTTTGTGCTATTACTTCTTTAGCATCTTCTAAAGTAATCTTACCATCTAAATAATCACCTAACTCTTTATAGCCAATTTCTTTGATTTTAGTTAGATCAATTCCTGCTTCTTTTAATGCTTTTACTTCATCTATAAAGCCTTCTTCAAGCATTAAATCTACTCTTTTATTAATTCTATCATATAAATCTTTTCTTTCTGGATTTAAGAAAATAATCAAAAAGTCATAATACTTAGTTTCAGTTTGTTTTTGCTTTAAGCTATTGTCTTCTATTAAGTCAAGGGCTCTTTCAATTCTTCTTCTGTTATTTGGATGATATTTGTCTTTTAAAGCAGGATCTAGTTTGATTAAATATTCATAAAGCTCATCGTTAGAATAAGCTAAATATTTCTTTTTATCTCGTTTTACTTTACTAAACTGATAGTCATAAATAACACTGTTTAGATAAAGCATTGAACCACCAACTAAGAAAACTAATTTATTTTCTTCATTTAACTCCTCTATTTTGCTTCGACAGTCCTTTTGAAAACTATTAATAGAATAATCCTCTATTGGATTTAAAAAGTCAATTAAGTGATGTTTTACCAACATTTCTTCATTTTTTGGTTTAGCTGTACCAATATCTAATCCTTTTCTAAAACTAGAAGCATCAGTATTAATAATCTCAGCTTTAAATTTTCTTGCTAGTAGATTAGAAAGATAAGTCTTACCAGAACCTGTAGCCCCAACAATCCCTATAACCTTAATCATACAATCCTCTTAAACATCTTTTCAAGTTCATATTTTTTTAGCTTAACAATAGTTGGTCTTCCATGAGGACAAGTATAAGGATTTGTAGTTTGTTCTAGATCTTTTAATAAACTTTTTACTTCTTGATCACTTAATCTATCACTTGCTTTAATTGACTTCTTACAAGCAAGGTTAATTGCTAGATTATCTAAAAACTCTTCACGTTCAGTTTTTTTAGAGTGAATGATATCATCAATAATTTGATCTAAAAATTCTTCTTCTTTCCCTCTAAAAATCCAGTTAGGAATAACTCTGATATTAAAACTATTATTACCAAACTCTTCTAGTTCAATTCCTAAAGCTTCAATTTCATCTAAATGTTCTAAAACAAGAAAGTAATCTTTTTTAGAATATTTTAAATTGATAGGAACTAGTAACTCATATTTTTTGTGATTTTCTAACCTTAATGATTCTAAAATTAACTCATAATTTATTCTTTCAGCTGCCGCATGTTGGTCAACTAAATAGAAATCATTCTTATTTTCAAGAATTATATAGGTATTAAATAACTGGCCTACATAGTCATAGTTACTTATTACTTCTTCTTTTAACTCCTCAAAATCAAGATTATATTGAGTAACCTCTTCCCTAATTATAGGGCTTTCTTCTTCTTTTTCAATTACTAAAGCTTCAGTTTCCTTTATTTCTATGTTTTCTAAATCAAGCTTAGTTGATTCTTCTTGTGGTTCTAAAACTGCTTGTGGCTCTTCTGGCTCTACTTGTTCTTCTTCAAAACTATAAGTAAGATTAGTTTTAGATAAAGCTTCTCTAACAACATCTGTAATTAGCTCTTCTAATTCTCTTTCTTCAGTAAATCTAACTTCGATTTTAGATGGGTGAATATTTACATCAATTAAATTTGAACTTGAAGTAATATTTAAGATTACATAAGGGAATTTCCCAATCATTAAGTAACCTTTATAAGCAGCTAAAACTATATTAAATAGTTTATTGTTTTTTACACTTCTACCATTGACAATAAAAGTCATATTGCCTTTACTTGACCTAGTTACATTTAAGTTACTAATATAACCAGATATTTGATATAAGTTACTCCTGCCTTTAACTTCAAGCATATTCTTAGCAACTTCTGTCCCATAAACTGCATTAATTACTTCTAAAAGGTTACCTGAACCATAAGTTTGAAGTAACAATTTATCATTATTGATTAACTTAAAAGCAATATCTGGTCTTGCAAAAGCAATCTTCATTACAAAGTCAGCAATATAACTTAACTCTACATATTCATTTTTTAAGTTTTGTAAGCGAACTGGAGTGTTATAAAATAGACTCCTAACAGTAATTTCCGTCCCTTTATTTAAAGCAATTAATGCTTCACTAATTAATTCTCCACCTTTTAAAGACATCATTATTCCTTGAATACCATTATCAGATGTCTTCATTCTAAAAGAGGAAACAGCAATAATTGAAGGTAGGGCTTCACCTCTAAAACCTAAAGTATCAATATGATATAAATCAGCTTCTTCTAAGATTTTACTAGTGTGATGAGGTAAGATTGCAAGCCTTGCTTCTTGCTCACTCATCCCACTACCATCATCTAAAACTTTGATTTCTTTTAAACCAGAATTTTCTAAAGTAATGACAATATTTTTAGCACCAGCATCAATTGCATTCTCAACAAGCTCCTTTACAACTGAATAACAGTGTTCAATAACTTCTCCAGCTTTTATTAAATTGATTAAATGTTTATCCAGTTGTTTGATCATCTTTTACTCCTTACTTTTTTAACTTCTTTTGTAATTCTGATAGTTTATTTAAGGCATCAAGTGGTGATGTTTTATTTAAATCTATCGTTTCAATCTCTTCTAAAATGTTTTTCTCTAACTCTGTCTTAGAATCATAAATTAGTGGTGCTTGATAGTTAGCAAGTGAAAGTTTCTCACTATCAATTCCCTTTGTTTCATATTTATGTAATAGGTCAGTTGCTCTTAGAATAACTTCTAGCGGAAGTTTTGCTAACTTAGCTACATTAATTCCATAACTTCGATCAACAGCACCAGGTAAAACTTTATGCATAAAGATGACTTCACCTAAACGCTCTTTAATACTTACATGAATATTCTTTAAGTTCTTTAAACTTTGGTCTAAAGAGGTAAGTTCATGATAATGCGTTGAAAATAAAGTATAAGCTTTGATGTTATTATGGATATACTCAATAATACTTTGCGCTAAACTAATACCATCATATGTAGCTGTACCACGACCTATTTCATCAAAAATGATTAACGAATTACTAGTTGCATTTTGTAAAGCTTTATTTACTTCAAGCATCTCTACCATAAATGTAGACTCACCAGAAATAATATCATCACTAGCACCTATCCTAGTATAAATAGCATCAAATAAAGGCAAGATAGCTTCTTTTGCACTAACAAAAGATCCAATTTGGGCCATAATTGCAATTAAAGCAATTTGCCTCATATAAGTAGATTTACCACTCATATTTGGTCCTGTAATTAGCATAATCTTTTCTTCTTCCATAACTAAATCATTAGGAATAAAGTTATCTTCTGCTTGCTCTAAAACAGGGTGACGGCCAGTAATGATCTTAATTCCCTCTTTTTGAAATTTAGGCCTTACATAATTATTTTCTTTTGCAACCCTCGCTAATGATTGCATCATATCAAGTAAAGCAAGATCTTTACTTAAAGCTTGTAAAGTATGAGTATATTCTTTAAATAAATCACGCATACTTACAAACATATTATATTCTAAAGCCATCATCTTTTCTTCAGCTCTTAAAATCATCGTTTCTTTTTCTTTTAACTCTTCGGTTATATAACGCTCCGAGTTAACTAATGTTTGTTTTCTAATATAACCATATTCATCTTTAACTAAAGGAATATTTCCTTTACTTATTTCAATATAATAGCCAAAGACTTTATTGTAACCTACTTTTAGGTTTTTGATATTTGTTCTTTTTCTTTCTCTTTGTTCTAAGCTAATTAGATAATCTTGGCTTTTATCATTTAAATGTCTTAAAGTGTCTAATTCTTCACTATAACCATCTTTAAAGATTCCCCCTTCTTTAATTGTATAAGGAGCATCTTCACTAATCGCATCATTAATTGTTTTATAGATAAAAACAAAAGGCTCGATTTCCTCTAGATTAGGGAAATATTTAATAATACCTATTTCTTTAAGTAATGCTTGTAATAAAGGAATATCTTTTAATGATGCTTTTAACTGCAAGAAGTCTTTTGGATTAGCATTATCATAGGCAATCCTCCCAACAATCCTCTCTAAGTCATAAATATCATTTAGAATATTTCTAATATCATCTGCTTTAATAAAAGCTTTATGTAAAGCATCAATAATATCGTATCTTGCTTCAATTTTTGCCTTATCAATTAAAGGAAAAACAATATTCCTTTTTAAGAATCTTGCTCCCATTGCTGTCTTTGTTTTATTTAAAGTATAAAACAAAGTATTCTTTTTATTTTGAAATCTAATTGTCTCTAAAAGTTCTAAATTACGTCTTGAAGTAAAATCAATCTTTAAGTAACCTGAAATATCATATTTGGTAAAGCTTTGCATATGAATCAAAACTTTTTTTTGTGTACTTACGATATAATTTAAAAGTCTATTAGCACACTTTTGCTCTTCTTGATCTAAATCTAAAGTTAACTTCTTTAAATAAGAGATGTCTTCTTCATCATCAGAAAGAGAATAAGTAATACTAGCTACTTTCTCTAGGGGAGCAAAAATACCTAAATCAAATGTGCTTGAAACAACTATTTCTTTTGTCTTTAAATTTAAGATTTCTTGAAGCAATAACTCTTCATTTAAAGGAATATCTGTTATATAGTTTTCTCCAGTTGATAGGTCAGAATAAGCAAAGATAAAACGATTCTTTTCTTTAGCAACAGTTGCTAAGAAATTGTTATCTTCTTCAGAAATTATACTCCCTTCGGTAATCGTACCAGGAGTGATAACTCTAATAACTTCTCTTTTTACAATCCCCTTAGCTTCTTTAGGATCTTCAACTTGTTCTACAATCGCAACTTTATAACCTTTAGAAGTTAATCTATCTAAATAGCTATCAATAGCATGATAGGGAACACCACACATTGGAACGCGATCTTTCATCCCTGCATCTCGCCCTGTTAACACAATATCTAACTCTTTTGATGCTACAATTGCATCATTAAAGAAAAGCTCATAAAAATCTCCTAACCTATATAAAACTAAAGTATCAGGATAATTTTCTTTAATCTCTAAATATTGCCTCATCATAGGCGTATATTTTGTTTTGTCAATTTTTGTCATATTATCACCATTTATCATATTATATCATAAATAAGGTCATAATAAAATAAAAAACCTCTCCTAACGAGAGAGATTTTTTTATTAGGAAAGGCTTTTTACGTTATTACTTTTGGGTAATAACAAATTGCAATGATTTTACTTGTAAAACGTCAAGAGAGGCAAAGGAATAAAAAATTGTTTCTTCTTCACTTGCAGATGAAGCAAAAGCTTGTTTTGCTTGTGCTGCAATTGATAAGCCATCAAGTAACGTCATTGCACTCATAGGAGTATCTACATTAACGGAATTTACTTCTTTGGAAAATTCTAAAATTGCAAATAACGGCATATCTAAAGGTGTTAGACCAGTTTCCGGGTTTTTATTAAATAAAGCACCTAAAGCAGTTAAATCATCAGTTGTAGGCATTGAACTTTCAATTTGTGATGCAATACCTGTAAGTTGATTAATTAAGCCTGTACCTTGCTCATTAGAAATTGTATTAATAATAGTTTGAACTTGAGCAATAACTGCTGGATCTGAGCCAAAAGCATCTTGATTAGCCACCATCATTGCTTGATATTCAGCTAACTTTTGGATTAAAACACCAATTTTAGTTCCTAGTGTTTCAATATTATTTAATAACTTATGAAAATTATCAAAAACTTCTTTTACATCATTATCATATAAAGCATAATCACTTCCCATAGAAGCAATATTGTTTTTAATTAAAGCAACATCTTCTAAGATACTAATATCTAAAGCTTCAATTTTAGGAATTAAGCCTTCTAAAGCAGTCTTAGTAGCAACAATCTTTTGATATTTTGGATCATAACTTTCCATTCTTGAAACATCTGTTCCTACTTGAACAATACATTCTTGAATAGATGTCATAATTTCAGGTGCAAAAGCTTCACTAGCTGCTACTGTTACTGCTAAGTATGAAGCAAGAATTTGACCTCTTAACTCTTCATCAGCGATTGATGCAACTGGTGGGGCAATATTTTGAATTGCTACTCCTAATTGGTCTAATCCAGAAAAGTCCATTGGATTTTCTAGTACACCTTGTAATGCTCCTTTAATTTGCGTATTTAATAAATGGATAAATGAAAATTCCGACATCCCTTCTGCTAGACCACCAAGCATCAAGATTACCATTGCCTTTAACGCTTCTGGTGATAATTCTTCACCAAACATATTTAGATTAGCAAATATATTTTCCAAATCAATTGAACTCATATCGATAGCTTGAAGGCTAATTGTAGCATTGATTCTCATAAATGAATCAGTTTTAATCGTTAACTCATAACTAGACTTTGATCCTGGCATCCCAAAATAAGCTATCGTTCTAACTGAACCTGCTAGAACAGATGTCATTGCTCCATCATCATCAATTACTTCTGCTTTATCAATATCAATCGGTACTTGTACTTGTGCTACAAACTGTTCTCTTATTTCTTTTGCAACTGCTTCATTAGGAGTAATCTCTAATTTAATTTTAAACGTTCCAGCTTTCCCAAGAATTTCATTTAAAGTTTTTTCTTCTTCACCTAAATAATAGGTAAACTTAAATTTATATGGTAATTCATACTTAGTTTTATCTAACTCTAACTCATAATAATATTTATTTTTAGCATTTTTAACTGGTATTTTAATTAAGTTGCCTTCTTTTACTAAAGGATTGTTTTCTGATAAGTTAGCATTAGTTCCTAAAGTATGAGCATTAATTGTATAGTAATTATCAGCTTCAACATTATCTAATACTGCTACTACTTTTAAAGAAACAATATTTCCTTCTGCATCTAAAACAGCAAAAACTGTTTCTTCTTGCATGTTTTCTGCAATTACTTTAGTTTGTGAAGGAATAAACGGATCCTTTTTTACAACAACAGGCTCATCATCTTTCTTACAACTTGTTAGCATGAAAATAGATAAAACCAGTAATAAGATAATTACAAATCTTTTTTTCATATATTTTCCTCCTTGTTCTTCTTTTTATTAAATGTTAGCATTTGAATAGGTTTATCTAAAAGTACTAATAGTGCTGGTAAAGCAACCAAAACTAATAAGCCTGATAGTAATACACCACGACCAATTAGAAGTCCCATTTCTGATACACTAGGTACATTACTCATAAGCATCTCTACAAACCCTGCCGCAGCTAACACAAAACATGAAACTAAAATTGTATTAACTGACTTTTGCATTGCCAAAGATAGTGCTTGTTTTTTCTCCATCTTTTGCTCTCTAAATTCCATATACCTACTTGTGAGTAGTACGGCATAGTCAATCGTTGCCCCTAGTTGCAAGCTTGATACAACTAGATAACCGATATATGTTAGCGTCTTGTCTGTAAAGTAAGGAATTGCAAAGTTAATCCAAATTGCTGTTTGAATAACTAAAACTAAAACAATTGGAATCGAAATTGACTTAAAGATTAAACCTACAATTAAGGCTATTGTAACAACAGAGATAATCTGAACAATAATTCCATCAGCAGTTACCGTATCTTTAATCTCCGTAATCGATGATGCATAACCTAAAGTATAGTAATTATCACCAAAGTTTTCTTTACAGATGCGCTCAATATCTTCTGCGACTTGATACATATCTTCTGTTTCATCCATTACTTTAATCGAAACAATCATTCTCGCATACTTATCCCCAACAAACCTATCTAAATACTCAGCAGGTATCATATCACTAGGAATAGTTTTAGGAATTGATGTTACGATACTATCAATACCATCTATTAATTCATGATCTTGTAAAACTTCAGCTACTGCTACAGCCTCAGTTTTTGCATCTTTATCATATAAAATAACAACTGGTTGGAAATATCCAAACTCATTGGTAATTGCTACATCTTGAACAACAACAGGATCATCTTCTTCTAATACTCCCTGATCTCCATAAAAGAATTTTGTTTTAGATTGGAAAACAACAGCTATTCCCATAACTACTAAAAAGATTGCTACAATCGGGAATCTTCCTTTATGAATCCTTCCCCCAATTTTCTTAAAGTTAGGAACAAAGCTTTTATGTTTACTCTTTAAAAGCCACTTATCAAAAACAATAAGTAACATTGGCATCATAAACAAGGCAACTAAATAACTAATAAAGACAGCTTTTGCTAGGTTAATTCCAATATCAGCACCGATGCGATAACGCATAAAGACTAAAGCTAAGAAGCCAAATACAGTTGTTAAGCACGATGCGGTTACTGAACCTAAAGCATCTTTCATTGAACTTACAGCAGCTTTCCTCTTATCCATCCCCGCTTCCCTTTTTTCATAGTACCTATGAACAAAGAAGAGCGAGTAGTCGAGGCTCACTGCAAGCTGCAATGCTGATGCCATTGCCATTGTAATAAAAGAAATATTAGGCATAAAACCATTAACACCTAAATTAATTACAATCGCAGTTAATAAACTTATTAAAACTACAACTGGTTCAATCCATGATGTAGAACCAATGATTAGAATGATTAAAGCAACAGGAACTACAACTGCCATAATATTTAAAGTTTCTCGCGCCGTTAAATCTCTTGTAGTTTTGGCCGACATTGCTGGTCCACGATAATTAACCGTAACAGCTTTCGTTTTTAAATAGTCTTGCGTTTTATCAATTGCTTGATCGGTAACTAAACTATACTCATCTTCATTCATCTCAATTGTTAGTAAGTAATTACCATCTTTATAAAAACGATTGACTAAAGGATTACTAACAGCATCAACTGGTTGTTTTAAATCCGCTACATCACCTAACCAGTTAACACTTTTTACTCCTTCAATTTGCTTTACTTCATCAACAATCTCAGCTACTTCTTCATTATTAGTATCCGAAATCATAACTTGAAGCATTGTTGTTAGTCCAAACTCTTCCTCAAAAACCTCCATTGATTGTTTTGTCTTTGAGTCTTCTGGAAGGTATAAAGACATATTGTAATTTACCTTTGTCATGAAAGCAAAACCGATTGAAGCAATAAGTAAAACTACAAAGACGATAGCGGTAATCGTCATCCCCTTTTTTGACACTAGTTTTCTTAAAATCTTATCCATATAACCTCCTTAAATCAAAATTTCAAATATATATTTCAATTACTACTTTCAATATAACATAAAATGTGATATAATGAGGTATGAAATATAATTTGATATTTAATTTCAAATGGCATTAGGAGGTATAAAATGACAAGAAAAGAAAGTATTATTCAAACAACAAAAGAATTATTAAAAACAAGGACTAATCTAACGATTAAAGACATTACCGATGCTTCAAATATCAATGTAGCAGCAGTAAACTACTACTTCGGTAGTAAAGAAAACTTAGTAAATATCGTTTTAAAAGAAGTAATTACTGAACTTAAAACTAAAATCTACCATGAACTTTTAATCCCGAGTAATAATAAAGGAAAAAATGACGATACAGAATTAATGATTAACAAAGCAGTTGATTTAATCTACGCTTTTTCTGAAGAATATATTGGTGTTATCTATCTTTCTTTTATTGGTAGTGAAGGAAATGATAGTTCCGCAAACATTTTAGTTGATGAATTTTTAACTGACAGTGTCTTTTTAGAACAACTTTTCAAAGTATTTTCTGAAATAACTGGAATAACAGACAAAACAAAACTAGCTGCTAAATACATCATCTTATTCTCTTCTTTCGGTGTTCCCCTATTCTTACAATCAATTATTCCGACTATAACTAACACTAAATTCAAAGAGTATCGTGATGCTTATGTAAAAGAACTTGTGAAAGTATTCACAAATTAAAAAAGGGTTTTATTAAACCCTTTTTTATTTATACTTGTTCTTCTAACTTGTGATTTCTTTTTTTCCTTACCTGATCTAAAGGTATGTAAATAGCTGGTCCAATTAAGACTGCTAATACAATTTCTGCTAGTGAGTTCCAAGATAAAATGGCAAATACCACTTTTTCAAATGTCGTCTCCGCAATATCCTCCACTGTTTTCGTATAATAATGACCAGTTTTAATTGCTCCATAAAGTAGTGTTAATACAATAACTGTATGAATAATTGTCATTATCCCAAAAGTGAAGAATAAAGCTAACTTTTCTTTGCCTTTAAAAGCTTTAGTTAACCACTTAAACATAAATGGTGCTAAAACGCCAATTAAAGCTCTTGGTAATACACTTACCAAAGGGTTAGTAAATGGTGCATTAGCAGGTCCCATCATAATGAATGCTTGAATCATTGACGTAATGCCAAATGTTAAGCCTAAAGCAAGACCCCATTTCCACCCTAAGAAGATTGCTCCAATTAAAACAGGAATGTGTAGTAATGTTGCATAAGCAACACCAGGTATGATTGGGATATACCCAACAGATGGTACAAAAGCCATCACAATAATAATAGCAAATAAAATTGCTCCAAAGACAAAATCTGCAAGATTATATTTTTTCAATTTTCCCTCCTTTTAGGCTTAAAATCCATTAAGTCCCATAGTCTAATAATCTTTTTTTATTTTAAAAGTATGTTCTTAAAAATTAGTAACATCTATTGTAATTCGAAAACAATACCTTCGATAATTATAGTATCTTCAGGTGTAGCACCTAATTTCTTAAGCTCATCTTCTATTCCTAATCTTTTTAGGCGATAAGCAAGTACTTTAACACTTTCATCGTTTTGGAAATTTGTGGAATCAATATATTTTTCGATAAGTTTACCTTTTACTTCATAAGTTCCATCTTCTAATAAAGTAATTGTATAAGGTTTTTCTTCTTTCTTGAATGTGTATTCTACAACTTCTTCTAAAGCTTCTTCTTTTAACGGAACTGTTTCTAGTAAATCGGCAATCCTATAAACTAAAGCATCTAAGTTTTCAGCTTGGTAAGCAGAAATACCAATAACATCATCACCTAATTTCATCTTTAATTTAAGTAAATTCTTGTTTGCATTAGGTAAGTCCATCTTATTAGCTACAATAACTTCAGGTCTTGTAACTAGCTCAGGGTTATACTCAGCTAGTTCTTTTTTAATTAAAAGATAGTTCTCATAAGGATCAGATTTATCTACAGGATCAATATCTAAAACATAAACGATGATTCTACATCTTTCAATATGTCTTAAGAAATCATGTCCTAAACCAGCACCTAAACTAGCCCCTTCAATTAAACCTGGAAGATCAGCTAAAACAAAGCTTCTTCCATCTTTAGCTTCTACTGCACCAAGATTTGGAATTAAAGTAGTAAAAGGATAATCGGCTATTTTTGGTTTTGCTTTTGATAAAGCAGAAATAATCGTACTTTTACCTACATTAGGCAGTCCCACTAAACCAGCATCAGCTAAGAGTTTTAACTCTAAACTAATGTTTTTCGTTTCACCACGCTCACCTGCTTCAAAGATTTTGGGAGCAGGATTTTTGCTTGTAGCAAAAGCAGCATTGCCTCTTCCACCTTTTCCACCTCTTGCAATCACAACTTCTTCTCCATCTTTAGTAATATCGGCGATTACTTCACCACTATCAAGATCTCTAACTACTGTGCCAAGTGGTACTTCAATAATAACATCTAAAGCATCTTTTCCAAACATGTTTTTAGCTTTACCATTTTCACCTGAATCAGCTTTGATAATTTTGTTGTATTTTAAGTCTAAAAGCGTAGTTTTATTTAATGAGCCTTTAAAGATAACAGAGCCACCTTTGCCCCCATTACCTCCAGCTGGTCCACCTTTAGGGACATACTTTTCTCTTCTAAAAGCAACCATTCCTTTACCACCATTACCGGCTACTACTTCGATATTTACTTGATCAATAAACATTTATATCACCTACTTAAACGTTAAAAAAATGCACTTTATATTATAAGTGCATTATTTCGTAGCGTAAACAGAAACTTGCTTTTTATTACGTCCTTTACGCTCAAACTTTACATATCCATTAATTAAAGCGAATAATGTATCATCGCCTCCACGACCAACATTTTCTCCCGGATGAATCTTTGTTCCCCTTTGGCGATAAATAATTGATCCAGCGTTTGCATATTCACCATCACCCATTTTAGCACCTAGTCTTTTCGCAATCGAATCACGACCGTTTTTCGTAGATCCACCAGCTTTTTTAGATGCAAAGAATTGAATGTTTAATTTAATCATTTTAATGCCTCCTTTATTTTGATATTGTTCGGATAATCTTTACTTAAGTCTTCTAATAATATTTTTAGATTATCCAAAACTAAATTAGTTAAAGAGCTTACCTCGTTTACTAAAATAGTTATTTCTGGCTTTTTTTCATCTTCACGGAAAGTAAACTTTTCTTCATTTGCCTCCAGTAATCTAATACTGTAAATAACAGCAGTTGATACTGAACTACAAACAATGTCAGAACCTTTCTTATCATATAATGAATGACCAGAAACCGACACTTTTTTTATCTCCTTATTTTCATAAGTAAAATTAACTGTAATCATTTAAGCACCTAAAGATAAAATTTGAACTCTAGTATATGCTTGACGATGTCCTTGTTTCTTGTGATAGTTTTTCTTTGCTTTGTATTTATAAACAATGATCTTTTTACCACGACCTTGTTTTAAAATCTTACCAGTAACTTTAGCACCCTTTACATAAGGACTACCAACTTTACCATTTACAAGTAAAACTTTATCAAAAGTAACTTCAGCACCTTCTTCGCCTTCGATTTTCTCGATATGAATTACATCATTTTCTGATACTTTATATTGTTTACCACCAGTTTCAATAATTGCATACATAAGTACTACCTCCTTTTTAATATTTTTAAGACACGCCTTGTAAGGTAGATTAATTAATCATTTATAACCTTAACTAAGTGCGGTGTACTTCCACAACTCATATATTATAGCACTATTTACTTAAAATTGCAAGGTTTATTTTAAAAACTCATCAACATTTATCTTATAAGTTCTACGTCTTCTATGTTGTCTTGTTTGAAAATATTTCCATTGTGATTGAACTTTAATATTAGTTTCTAATTCTGGTCCTGTTTCTGCAAACTTAGCACCATACTTAATCGCCTCTATAATTGCCTCTCTTATAATTAAGGCAGCAACACCAGTAGTTTGATATTTAGGCTCAACAGCAATAAAAAGTAAATCTAATACTTCTACTGTCTTTAAATCACGTAAAACTTTTAAAAAGCCAAATGGAAGTAATTTACCTTTAGTTGCTTGTAATGATTTATTTAAGGAAGGAACCATTAAGCCAACGCCTATTACTTCATCTTCTCTGTCAGCTACTAAATAAACAAAATCTAAGTTTAGTAAAGGGATATATGAAGCTACAAGTTCATCAATTTGTTTTTGAGTTAAAGGAACAGTTCCATATAAAGGTGCAAAAGCATCATTAACAACATGGAATGCTGCTTCAATATAAGGATATACTTCCTTTTTCTTTTTGAACTTCTTAATCTTTAAATCATAACGAGCTACAGCACGATCGGCCATCCTATTTAAAAGATGAGGAATTTCATCAGGAACTTTGATTTGATATTCAACCCAATCTTGGTCTTTTTCAAATCCTAACTTTTCTAAATGCTCTTTGTAATAAGGATAATGATATAAAGTAATGAAATTACTCATTTCATTATATCCTTCTACTAATAACCCTTGTTTATCCATATCGGTAAAACCTAAAGGTCCCATTAAAGTATCCATTCCTTTTTCTTTTGCATATTTTGCAACTTCAATCAATAAAAGTCTAGTTACCTCTACATCATCAATCATATCAAGATGAGAATAACGCATAAACTTGCCACCAGTTTTTTTATTATAAGCATGACTTAAAATAGCTGCAACTCTCCCAACAACTTCTCCTTCTTCATCATAGCATAACCATTGTTTTGATTCACTATAATCATATGATGAGTTCTTCTTCGGATTAAAGAAAGTTATTTCTGATTCATAAATATCGGGAACAAAATACTTACAATCTTTATATAATTTATTAGGAAACTTCACAAACTTCTTCATTTCTTTTCTTGTGATCACTTCTTTAATATAATACATAAAATCACCTCAGTAGGATTATTATACTATTTTTTGGTTGATTTGTAAAGAAATATCAAAATCCAAATAATTTTTATGTTAATTTTAAGACTATTGTGATAAAATATTACATATTTAAGAGGTTAATTATGGCTAAAAATACATTTACAAAAGCCCGCAAAATTAAACTAATAGCAACAGCTATTTTTGCTTCCCTGATTATCGGATCACTTGTTGCGGCATTTATATTTTTCAAAG
>DUOW01000013.1 GCA_012838635.1 Acholeplasma sp. | reverse complement strand
TAGCTACACATTTCCCACCTGAAATTATTGCAGGTCAAGATGATATCGATAGTATTAGCGTTGTAAGCGGTGCTTCTGTAACATCAGGTGCAATTTTAAGAGGTGCTAAGTTAGCAAAACAATATATAAGTGAGGTGTTATCATAATGAAAAAAGAAAATAGTAAACTTCACATTTTAACAAAAGGATTTATTAAAGAAAATCCGTTATTTGTTTTAGTATTAGGAATGTGTCCATCTTTAGCAATCACTACTAGTTTAGAGAATGCTTTAGGGATGGGAGTTGCGGTAGTGTTTGTATTAGTAATGTCTAACATTATCATTTCAGCAATCCGTAAGATTGTTCCTAATGAAATTAGAATACCTGTTTATATTGTAGTTATTGCGGCATTCGTTTCTATTGTAGAAATGGTGATGGCTGCTTTCTTACCAGGCCTACATCAAGCTTTAGGTATTTTCATTCCTCTAATTACAGTTAACTGTATTATTTTAGGAAGAGCAGAAGCATTTGCTTCAGAAAATACTGTCTTTGATTCGTTCTTAGATGGGCTTGGTATGGGACTTGGTTTTACAATGGCACTTGCTATTATTGCCACAATTAGAGAGTTCTTAGGAACTGGTGGTATTACAATCTGGGGTGATTTAGGATTTGTAATTGGTAAAGATGTAGAGACTGGTGTAAGTAAATACGATATTTTTACTAAATTCTTTACAACTCCAGCTGGTGGTTTTATTGTTTTAGGTATTGTCTTTGGTGTAGTTGCTTTACTCCAAAATAGAGAAAAAGCTAAAAAAGAAGCAGCTGCTAAACAAGCTCAAGAAACGATAAAAAATCAATTCAGCAAGAAAGCTACTAAGGAGGCATAATTATGGCTAGTGTTTTAAAGTTAGCATTTTCAGCTATTATCATTCAAAACGTTATTTTAAGTCAATTCTTAGGTATTTGCCCTTTCCTTGGTGTATCTAAATCAAAGAAATCAGCTGTTGGTATGGGGGCTGCGGTAGTATTTGTTATTACAATTTCTTCAATCCTAGCGTGGGTTTTATATAAATACGTTTTAGTTGAATTAGAGATGGTTTATATGAAGACAATTGTATTCATTTTAGTAATTGCCTCTTTAGTTCAAATTATTGAAATGTTTTTAAAGAAATTTAGTCCAACTTTATATAAAGCTTTAGGTATTTATTTACCTTTGATCACTACAAACTGTGCTGTTTTAGGTATTGCTACATTGGTAGCAGAAAGCAATTACACATTTTTAGAAATGTTTGTTTATAGCTTTTCATCAGCTGTAGGATTCTTACTTGTAATTTATATTTTCTCTACAATCAGAGAAAAGTTAAACCGTATGGATGGTGTAATGAAAGATATTCCGATTGCTTTAATTACTGCCGGTCTAATGGCAATGGTTTTTGCTAGATTTTCGGGGGTGATTTAGATGTTACTAGCTAGCGCTTTTAATGTATATGTTTTACCTGCGATTGTTTTTGCAAGTATTGGTTTAGTGTTTGGGGTTTTAATAGGCTTAGCAGAAAAGTATTTACATGTAGAAGAAGACTTAAGAGTTCAAACAGTAGAAAATTTATTACCTGGTTTAAACTGTGGTGGCTGTGGCCATCCTGGATGTTCAGGCTTAGCAAAAGCAATTGTAGAAGATGGTGAATCACCTAATAAATGTAAACCTTTAGCAGCTGATGCTAAAGAACAAATAATTGCTTATTTAAAAGAAGAGCTTGCAAAAGCTGAAAGTAAGTAAAAATGAAATAAAAGGCTTTAAGCCTTTTATTTTCATTTGTATTTTCATTTTTTACTTGCTTTTTACAATCATTTATAGTATAATATAAGTATCATTTAAGGAGGATATAAAAATGAGAAAATTACAAAAGTTAGCATTAGTTCTTGTTTTGATGCTAGGCTTAGGCTTACTTGTTGGGTGCAGTGGTGATGAAAAGAAATTAAAAGATATACAAGTTTCACCAGAAGCAGTAACGTTAGATGCTGGTCAAATTAAAGAACTAGAAGTGAAACCTGTTCCTGCTGATGCTGAGCTTCCAGCAGTTGAATTCACATCATCAAATAGCACTATCGTTAGTGTTGGTAAAGATGGTAAAATGTTAGCTGTAAAAGCTGGTGAAGTAGAGATTACTGTTACAGCAGGTGGATTTACTAAGAAAGTAGTTGTAACTGTTAACCAAGTATTAGCTACTGATCTTGAAGTAGGGGCTAAATTAGCATTAGAAGTTGGAGCTAAAGCTGCTATTAGTTATGCAATAACTCCAAAAGATGCAACAACAAAAGTTCCTTCATTTGAATCATTAAATCCAGCCGTTGCCACTGTTAACGCTGAAGGTGAAGTAATTGGAGTTGCAGCAGGTGAAGCTATTATTAAAGTAAAAGTTGATGCTATTGAAAAAGAAGTTGCTGTTACTGTTACAGCACCAGTTGTTGAAAGAACTTATCCATTTGATGGAGAGTTTACAGCATTTGAAGCTAGTTTAAACTATGGTGCTCCAATGTATACAATGGTTACAGTTAAAATTGAAAATGATGAAGTAGTAAGTTTCAATATTGATGCATTACAAAGTAAAAAGAATGAAGCTGGAACAAACTATGACTGGAATGCTAAAACTAAGAAAGAATTAGGTTATTTATATGGTATGCATAATGTTCCTAATGCTGATGCAGGATATGAAAGACAAGATCTTTCAACTGAAGAAGGTTTAGCTGCATATCAAGCTTACTTAGCAGAAGTTGGTAAAAAAGAATGGTTTGAACAAGCTGCATTATTAGAAGCTGCATTTTTAGAATCTACTGATTTAGAAGTTGATGAAGCAGGCACTATTACAAGTGTAGCAGGCGTTACAATCCAAGATGGTGGTTATTCTAAACTTGCTAAAGCTGCTTTAGCTAATGCAAAAGCTGGTAAAACTGTTAAATTAGCTGCAACTAGCAACTATGGTTCTCCTAACATCGTTTGGGTTGAAGCAACTGTAGATGCAAAAGGTGCATTCACTGCTTTAGAACTTAACACATTACAAGGTAATGTTGTTAAAAACGCTGAAGATGTAGTTACAGGTTATGCTTGGAACGAAAAGAACAAACAAGAATTAGGTTATTTATATGGTATGCATAATGTTAATAATGCTGATGCAGGATATGAAAGACAAGATCTTTCAACTGAAGCAGGTTTAGCTGCATATCAAGCTTATTTAACTGAACAAGGAAAATTAGAATGGTTTGAACAAGCTAACATGATTACTGCATATGCTTTAGAAAATGGTCTTGCAGGACTAGTAATGGATGATGCTACTAAGAAATTAGATGGATCAGTAGAAGCATTAGCAGGTGTTAGTGTTACAGTTGATCATTACTTAGCTGTTTTAGAAGCAGTATACGCAGCATTTCCTCAAGCTTAATTAAGGAATAATTTAAATATTTGATAAAAATCCCAAGGTTTCTTGGGATTTTTCTTGTTAAATTTTTCTTGAAAACCTTGATTGTTTGTGGTATAATATGTTAATAAGGAGTATGTTATGTTTCAAAAATTGAAAAGAGGAACATTGTTAGTAGTTTTTTTATTACTTGGATTTTTTTTAGTTGGTTGTAGTTGTGATGATAACAATAAAGAAATTCCTCGTACTTATGTAGCTGATGGTATCTATTTAGAGTACAAAACAATTGATACGAACAATAAACCATTAATATCTACTGTTGCTGTGACAATAAAAAATGATGCTATTGATAGTGTGTATATAGATTGTGTTGATAGTGAAGAAGTTGTAGTTGATGGTGTTGTTGACTATAAATTAAAAGCAAAAAGTCGTAAAGAGTTAGGTTATTTATTTGGTTTATATAACCAAGATGAACTTGCAAGTGGTTATCAAAAACAAGATTTAAATACTGAAGAAGGTTTACAAATTTATAAAGATTATCTTTTAGCGCAAAACAAAAAAGAATGGTTTGAACAAGCTAATCTTTTAGAAGCCTATTTTAAAACAGGGAATTCTGTTTTAGAACTTGATAATGGTTATATTACTAGTATTGAAGGTGTTAATATTAAAGATATTGGCTTTTCAGAACTTTTTGTTAAAGCTGTTGCTAATGCTAAGGCAGGAATTTTTAAAGCAATTAAGTATGTCAATAACTATGATATAATTAGTGTAGTAGCGAAAGTTTCTAAAGCTAAGAAAGTAGAAAAAATAACACTAGATGTTGTTTCTGGTAAAACTTCAGCTGGAGTGTTTAAGTTTGATGTTGAGTCAAGACTTACGATGAAGTATGCTTATGGTATGTATAATAGTAACAATCCAGAGTATGAATATACTAAACAAGATCTGACAACTGCTGTAGGTTTAGAGACTTATCGAGTTTATTTAGAGCAATCTCACCAATACGAATGGTTTCAACAGTCAACATTACTAACAAACTATGTTTTAAGTAATGGCTTTTCTAAACTTAAATTAGCTACTGATGGTGAGCATTTAGAAGAAGGCTTAATTGAAGGAGTAATAATGCCAGTTGGTGATTATTATAAATTAATGAATGTCTTAAATAAATATATGGGAAGGGGACTTGGATAATGGCAAAAATTACAATGGATGAGTTAGTTAGTTATTTAAAACATCAAGGTTTTGTTTTTCAAGGTAGTGAAATCTATGGTGGACTAGCTAATAGTTGGGATTATGGCCCACTAGGAGTAGAAATCCTAAACAATATCAAACAAACTTGGTGGAAGAAGTTTGTTCAAGAATCTCCATATAATGTTGGACTAGATAGTTCGATTATTTTAAGCCCATTAGTATGGGAAGCTAGTGGACACTTAAAGAGTTTTAGTGATCCTTTAGTTGACTGTAAAGCTTGTAAGATGAGATTTAGAGCTGATAAATTAATTGAAGACTTTGATCATACAGTTAATGTAGAGAAAATGAAAGATGATGACTTAGATAAATTTATTGAAGATCATCAAGTTAAATGTCCTAACTGCGGTAAGTCTGACTTTACAAAAATTCGTAAGTTTAATTTAATGTATAAAACTTATCAAGGAGTTGTAGAAGATAGTAGTAGTGTTGTTTACTTAAGACCAGAAACAGCTCAAGGAATCTTTGTTAACTTTAAGAATGTACAAAGAACAACAAGAAAAAAAATACCTTTTGGTATTGGCCAAATTGGAAAAGCTTTTCGTAATGAAATTACACCAGGAAACTTTATCTTTAGAACACGTGAGTTTGAACAAATGGAGCTACAGTTTTTCTGTAAACCAGGAACTGATTTAGAATGGTTTAAATATTGGAAAGACTATGCCTATAAGTTTTTAAAATATGTAGGGTTAAAGGAGGAAGAGTTAAGATTTAGAGATCATAGCAAAGAAGAATTAAGTTTCTATTCTGTTGCTACAACGGATATTGAGTTTTTATATCCATTTGGTTGGGGCGAGTTATGGGGAATTGCTGATCGTACAAATTACGATTTAACAGTTCACCAAGAACACTCAAAGAAAAGTATGGAATATTTTGACCCTGATGATAATAGTACTTATATTCCTTATGTAATTGAGCCAAGTTTAGGTGTTAATCGCTTGCTGTTAGCTATTTTATCTTCAGCTTACGATAAAGAAGTGTTAGAAAATGGGGAAGAACGTGAAGTTTTAAGGTTTACCAATCAAATGGCACCAATTAAGATTGCCGTTTTACCATTAACTAATAAATTAAAAGATGAAGCTTATGCGATTTTTGAACTACTAAGTAAACATTTTATGGTACAATATGATACAAGTGGTAACATTGGTAAAAGATATCGCAGGCAAGATGCAATTGGAACACCTTATTGTGTAACATTTGACTTTGATTCGTTAGATGATAAAAAAGTTACTGTTAGGGAAAGAGACTCCATGGAACAAATAAGAGTTTCAATTGATGAATTAGTTGAATATTTTAGGGATAAATTTTAAATAAAGGAGGGTAAAAGAAGATGGCAATTTCTCAAGAATTGTTGAATAAGATTACAAGTAAATTAGATATTGTAGAAATTGTATCGTCTTCAGGAGTTACTCTTACTAAAAAGGGGGCGAACTATGTTGGTTTATGCCCTTTTCATGATGATAAAAATCCTTCATTAACTGTAAGCCCAGACAAGCAAATCTACAAATGTTTTAGTTGTGGGGCTGGTGGCAATTCTATTACTTACATTAAAGAAAAAGAAAATATTCCTTTTATTGATGCCGTGAAAAAAGCTGCTGATTTAGCAGGTATTACGGTTGATATTGAATCTAAATATAGTGAAGAACAAATGCGCTATTTTAAGATTATGGAAAATGCGAAAGATTTTTATCAACTATACTTAAATAATACTGAAGAAGGTCTTAAAGCTTTAGCATATTTAAAAGCAAGAGATATTGATGAAAGTATGATTGAAAGATTCCAAATTGGACTTGCAAGTAGTGAAAGTAAAATGCTTTATAATGAATTTAAAAAGCAATTTTCAGAGCTTGATTTACTTAATGTAGGTTTAATTAGAAAAACTGGGGACGATTATTATGATACTTTTCAAAGCCGTATTATCTTTCCTTTAAAGAATGAAGATGGACATATTGTTGGTTTTTCGGGAAGAATTTATAATAAAGATGATCGTTTTGCAAAATATTTAAATTCATCAGACAATGCTATTTTCAATAAAGGTAATATTTTATACAACTTTAGCGATGCAAAGACAGAAATTAAGAAAACAAATTTTGTTTACTTATTTGAAGGGTTTATGGATGTAATTGCCTTACATAAAATTGGAATTAATAATACAGCTGCAATTATGGGGACTAGTTTAACTGATAACCAAATTAGGTTAATTCAAACAGTTACTAACAATGTAATCTTATCTTTAGATGGTGATGAAGCAGGGATTCATGCAACCCAAAAAGCGATTTTTTTACTGCATCGCTATAAGTTTAATACCAGAGTTATATTATTACCTGATGGCTTAGATCCAGATGATTATTTAAAGAAGTATGGTAAAGATAAACTAAAGCAGTTTTATGAAAATAATAGTGTTAGTGCTATTGATTATTTGTATAATATTGAGAAGAGAAAATTAAATAAAGATGATGTTGAGTCTAAACTAGCATTTAAGAATTCAATTTTTAATGTTTTACATGAATATAACTCAATTGCTTTAAACGAAATTATTTTAAAGAAGTTAAGTGAAGAGATTGATATTAGTTATGAATCACTAGTAGCTGATTATAATAGGCAACCTAAACAAAGGATTATTACAACACCTAATGCAGTAACAAAAACGGTTCAAGTTGATAAAGAAGAACAAATTAAAAATAGGTTCTTAACTGCAGAGCAAAAACTTGTTGAGCTTTCTGTTGCATCAAAACGCAATTGCATGGAAATAATTAGCGGTTTAGATAATAGTTTTGTAGATAAGGATAATTATCATTTGTTTCTTCATTTGCGAGAGTATTATAATCAATATGAAGAGTTTGATTTTGGACTTTTTGAAAGCAATTTATCTGCAAAAGAAAAAGAAAAGTTAGATCAAGCATTAAAACCAAAGTATGATTTTGATGCTAATATTAAGGATTTAATTAATGATGTGAAAGCATATGTTATTATTGAAAATGAGAAGTTGGCTAATGCTGGAAGCCCAGAAGAAAAATTGGGCAAGAAAATTAAAAAGAAGCGTCACATAACACGCTTCGGTGATAGGGGGAATAATTAATTTGAGTATTTATGACAACAAGAAAATTATGAGCTTAGTTAATAATGGTAAAGCTAAAGGCTATGTTTCTGCTAAATCATTATATGAACTTGTAGAATTAGACAGTGATGAAGAACTAGAAGTTTTACGTTTATTAGAAAAGTATGGAATTAGAATCGCTGATTATGAAGAGCTAGATTCATTACATGGAATGTATGATGAATTTGAAGATTTTGAAGAGTTTCGTGATAATCCTGACGATGAAGAATTAGAAGCAATTAAAGATGAATTTGAAGAAGACATCAAAGCTAATACAGATATCGATGATATTATCACAACAACAAAAACAGAAAACACATTTCAATTATACTTAAGAGAGATTGGTTCTTATAATCTTTTAACTGCAAGTGAAGAAATCTATTATGGTACTTTAGTTCAACAAGGCCTATATGCAGCTCAAGTTTTAGAACAAATCGATAATGGGGAAAGAGAAGCTGAACCAGGTGAACTTGCGAAAATTCAAGAAGATATCGATAAAGGAAAAGATGCCGAGGAAGTTTTAACTGTAAGAAACTTAAGATTAGTTGTTTCTGTTGCTAAGAAATATACTAATCGTGGCTTAGATTTTGCTGACCTTGTTCAAGAAGGAAACATGGGTTTAATGAAAGCAGTTGTTAAGTTTGACCCTAATCGAGGTTTCCGTTTTTCCACATACGCAACTTGGTGGATTAAACAAGCTATTAGTAGAGCTATTGCCGACCAAGCAAGAACGATTAGAGTTCCTGTTCATATGGTAGAAACGATTAACCGTCTACGTAAGGCAGAAAAGAAACTTGCTCAAGTTTATAACCGTAAACCTACAATTGAAGAACTAGCAAAAGAGTTAGATTTAACTCCTGAAAAAGTTCAAGACATTCAAAAGATTGCAATTGAACCACTATCTTTAGAATCTCCTGTAGGTGATGAAGAAGATACAACATATGCAGACTTTGTAAGTGATGGCGATGCTTTAGATCCATTAGAATATACGATTAAATCTAAATACAAAGAAGAACTAGATAAAGTTTTATCGACACTAAATGTTAGAGAAGAAGAAGTTATTCGCCTTCGTTATGGTTTAGTTGATGGTAAACAACATACTTTAGAAGAAGTTGGAAAAGTATTTAATGTAACTAGAGAAAGAATAAGACAAATTGAATCTAAAGCCTTACGTAAGTTACGTCATCCAATTAGAAAACGTAAATTAAATCAATTTAAAGATTAAAGATAAGGCCTATTTATTTAGGCCTTTTATTTATAGAGGTATTATTATGTTTGGAAAAAGAATTGAAAAGCTTGCATCATTAATTAAAGATTCTAAAAAGATAGCTGATATTGGTACTGACCATGGTTATTTAATAATTGAAGCTTTACTTGAAGGTAAAACACTAAAAGCTCAAGCAATCGATAATAAAAAAATGCCCCTTTTAAGGGCTAAAGAAAATATCGTAAGTTTTGGTTTAGAAAAAAAGGTAAGTTTTTCCTTATCTAGCGGTTTAGATGATTTAGATGAAGATGTAGATCATATTGTTATGAGTGGTTTAGGTGGAAGTTTAATTATAAGTTTGCTGGAAGAGCATTTAGATAAGATAACCAACCAAACATTAATTTTGCAAGCTAATCGTAACTGTGCAGAACTTAGATCATTTTTATCAGAAAACTCATTTAAAATAGAGTATGAAAAAGTAATTTTTGATGATAAGTATTATGAGATTATAGTGACTAAAAAGATTAACGAGAAAATTAAACTTACGGAAAAAGAAATTTTATTTGGTCCTTATAATTTAAAACATCCAAATAATGTCTTTTATAACTATTTAGATGATGAATATGCTAGATATGAGAAGATTAAATATCCTAGTAAACAAATACTGCATAAAAAGTCTCTAATAAAAGATATTTTAGATAAAAAGGATTGTAAACATTAGTAAAATGTTTATATTGCAATAAAAAAAGTGGCAAAACCACTTTTTTTATTATTTGTCTTCAATTGCACCAGTTGGGCAAACATCAACGCATGCGCCGCAATCGATACATAAATCTGCATCAATTACATAAATATCGCCTTCCATAATGCAATCAACTGGACATTCTGCTTGGCATGAACCACAAGCAATACAAGCATCTGTAATGAATTTTGGCATACTAATCCTCCTTGTACGTTAATAAGTATATCATTTATTTTAGAAAGTATCAAGTTTAATTTACAAAAAAATTGATTTTTATTAAGGCTTTTGGTATAATTAAAGTATAGAAGAGGTGATTAAATTATGGTTTGGTGGGGAGTATTATTAATAGGTATTGGTGCTTTATTAGTAGGTGCAATCGTTGGTTTTTTTGTATCAAGACACTTATTTAAAAAACACCTAACAGAAAATCCTCCAGTTACTGAGAACATGATTAGAGCGATGTTTAAATCAATGGGTAGAACACCATCAGAAAAACAAGTTCGTC
>DUOW01000012.1 GCA_012838635.1 Acholeplasma sp. | reverse complement strand
GCAATTAAACTTGTGAAAGAAAATGATGATATTAGAGATGAAATTAAGAATTCTTTATATGAGATTTTAATTGATGAATATCAAGATACATCAGACTTACAAGAAGATTTTATCAATTTAATTAGTGATGATAATGTCTTTATGGTAGGTGATATCAAACAATCAATTTATTTATTCCGTAACGCTAACCCTTTTCTTTTTACTGAAAAGTTAGAAAAATACAGTAAAGGTGAAGAAGGTAAGAGAATTGACTTAACAAGCAACTTTAGAAGTAGAGATGAAGTTTTACGAGATGTAGATAGAATCTTTAAACACTTAATGACTAAAGAACATGGTGATGTAGACTATCAAGATAATCACAGTTTAAAAGCTGGTAATAAAAACTATGATACTTTAGGAAAGTTAGATAAAGATAGTCATATGGATTTAATTGGCTATTACTCTGATAAAGAGAAAAAGAAGACAGATGATGAGATTGAAGCTTTCTATATTGCTCAAGATATTTTAAGAAGAAAAGGTAATGATTTAGTTTACGATAGTAAACTAGGTTCTTTACGCCCTTCTACATTTAAAGACTACTGTATTTTAATTGACCGTAGTACTAAGTTTGAAAGTTTAAAAAAGATTTTAGAATTCTATTCTATCCCAACAATCATCTACAGTGATACAGTTGTAGAGAAAGAAGATATTGTTTATGTTTTGAATGCTTTAATTAGATTAGTTCTTTATTCAAATAAAGATAGTTTAAGTAAAAAAGAAGCTCAAGAGTATTATCATTTGTTTTATGTTGTAGCTAAGAGTTTCTTATTTGAATATGATGATAATTATGTAGCTAAAATAATGATTAAGGTTAGAGATGAAAACAAATATTACACTAAACCTTATGAATATTTAGATGGTAAAAGATCTTACTTTGATTCTATTTTTGAAACAAGTTACAAATTAGCAAAGCTAGTTAATAAGGCATCATTTACTTACATTTATGATGAGATTTTAAAAGAATTTAATTTATATAAGCATTTACCTAAAATAGGGAATGTGAAAGATCAGTTAACGATTATAGAAAGAATTAGATCTTTTATTGATTTTGCATCTTTAGTTGGAGATGACTATTTTACTATTTCAGATAAGATTACTGGTATTAAAGATGGTACAGATTTTAAATATACAGCAGATCAAAATGAAGATATAGAAGCAGTAAAGATTATGACAATTCATAAATCTAAAGGATTAGAGTTTACTTATTGTTATTTCCCATACTTAAATAAAAGATTTAACTTTGATGATTTTACTAAAATAAAAATTGGATATTTAGAAGAAAGTGGGATGTATTGTAAAAGGAAAACTGATAAAGCTAATGTTGTTTTTGAGGTTGGTTATAGGGAAGCAAAAAGAAAACAAATCTCTGAAAAGATTAGATTACTTTATGTTGCTCTAACAAGAACAAAAGAAAAGATTACAATAATTAATAACATAAATCCTGATAAAGCACCACCGGCAGAGTTTGAATTTACAGATAGTTTAAGTTCATTTGGAGATTTTCTAAATGCCATTCCTAACTTAAAGTATGATATTCAAGATGTGGATGTTAATAAGGATTATCTTTCTCATTCATATAAAGAATATAAATATAAACTTAAAAAACGAAAGTATAATGATATTTCTTATTTTAAAGAAGAAATTCAAGAAAAAAGAGCATCTAAAAAAGTTATAAAAGTATTAGCTGAAAAAGAAAAGCAAGATATTGAGTATGGAAATATGCTTCATGCTATTATGGAAAGTGTAGATTTTCATAATTTAGAAAGTATTGAAAGCAAAGAAATCTTAAATGTTATTCAAGATCCAAAAAACATTTTCTTTAATGATTTAAATAATTCTAAATTTTACCAAGAACTAGAATTCATTTACCAAAAGGAGCAAGAAAAAGTTCATGGTATTATTGACCTTTTAATTGAAAGAGATGATATTATATATATAGTAGATTATAAGGCTAGTGATATAGATAATAAAGGCTATGATAAACAATTAAAGGTTTACTATGATTATGTAAGAAGTAGATCTAGTAAGAAGATTGAATGTTATTTACTTTCTTTAATCCAAAATAGATTTAGGAAGGTAGAAGTTAACTAAAAGATTTATTTACTTGTAAGGAGAAACAAATGGGATTAAAATACAAAGCAACTAAAGATGGTATAACAATTACAGGATATGATGGTAAAATAATTGATTTAGTAATACCTGATGCTATAGATGGTATTCCTGTAGTAGCTATTGATGATCATGCATTCAAATATTGCTACAGTTTAAAAAGCATTAAATTCCCTAATAGTATTACAAAAATAGGTAATTATGCATTTTTCTTTTGTTTGGATTTAGAAGAGATTAAGTTACCTATGAATTTAAAAAGCGTTGGTGACTATGCTTTTATGAATGTTTCTAAAGTAGAATATATTGTAATTCCTAAAAGTGTAGAAGATGTTGGTGTTTATAGTTTTGCATTTCATAGTATTTATGGGATAATGAAAAAAATATTCTTAGAAAGGAAAAGAGTTCCTAAAGGCTGGAAATCTTGGCATTTTGATAATGTTTTTGTTTATCTGAAAGATAGATGGGAATATGATGAAAATGGGATTCCAGTTGTAAAGTGGATGAATGAAGAAGAAGCATATTCTTTTTTGGAAGAAAATAAAAGATTGTAATAAAAGTAGTACAAAAAAACAAATTATGTGATATAATATAAATACCATAAAGAGAAGGCGAGAGACAAGCTCTATGACCCTTCAGCAACCTGCCATAAGGTAAGGTGCTAAAGCTTGAATGATGGGTTGTTTTTTTATGTGATTAAACCCATCTAGCGATGGGTTTTTTATTTTCCTTTATGGTAGAAGGAGGAAAGATGGAAAAAACAAAATCATTACTTACTGAGCCGTTAGGGTTATTTGGTTGGAAAACTTTAGAACCAGTGATTTTAGCGGCACTAGCAACAGAGTTACCAATGTTACTAGTTGGTAAACATGGATCAGCTAAATCTTTTTTACTTGAAAGATTAGCTGAAAGTTTGAACTTAAATTTTAGAAGTTACAATGCATCATTAATTAACTATGATGATTTAGTAGGAATTCCCATTCCTGCAAACAATAATACTACTTTAGAGTATATTTCTAATCCTAATTCAATTTGGGATGCGGAAGTAGTATTTATTGATGAGATTAATAGGACTAAACCTGAGCTTCAAAACAAGTTATTTCCTATTATTTACGACAAAAGAGTTCAAGGACAAAAGTTAGAAAAGTTAAAGTATCGCTGGGCTGCGATGAATCCATCTTTTTCAGATGAAGATGATGATATAGCATATTTTGGAGCTATGCCTTTAGATCCGGCTTTAGCTGATAGGTTTCCTTTTATTATTGAAGTTCCAGAATGGGATGATTTAAGTAAAAAGGATAAGAAAAATATTCTTTTTGATGCGGATAAAGGTAAACATGATTTTCCAGTAGATATTAAAGAGTTAGTAGATAAGGTAAAAGCAAAGATCAAGGAAATAAGTTTAAGCAAGCAAGGAGAAATAGCTAATTATATTTTAGTTTTAATGGATGTTTTAAAGAGTAGTTTAGGATATATTTCTGCTAGGAGAGCAACGATGTTTCAAGAAACATTAATTGCTATTTATGCTTCAATGCTTGTTTTAAGTGAATATAATAAAGAAGAGGTAAGTTTTATAAATAGCATATATTTACATATTCAAACCACATTACCTTTAACGGTAAATATGCATATTGATAAAGGTTTACTTCTTACTATAGCAGGAAAGGCTTTACAAACAACTAAAGTAGGAAAGTCTTTTGAAAGTGAATTGTTATTAATAACTGACCCAGCAAAGCAAATTAGATTTGCAATTAAAAATAGAAATGCAATTAAAAATTCTACTTTAAGCGAAGTTATTACTAATGCAATTAGTCAAATTCCTCATCCTGAAAGAAGAGTTTATGCTTTAATTTCTTTTTTAATTTTTAAGGAAAATAAAGACATTTATGCTACTACTATAGAAACTTTAGCAATTGAAGTTAGACCAGTTTTTGAAACGAAAAAAACCGAGACCAATTATTATTCTCAAGCGGCACGAGAAATGGATAGGTTTAAATCTTATCTAGATTCTTTTAGTGAAGAAAACTATTATAAATATTTAAAAAATTTAGCATTTTCTTTTGATCTTGATATAATTCATAAAAATAGGATAAATGCAATAGCATTAGTTAATTTATTTATTGAAATGTGGGAGGTGTTTATAGTTGGCAAGAATTAATTATGAAAAAGTTCAATTAAAGTATTATTTAGCGTTTAGTCCTTATGCACTTGCATACAAGCTAGATACTACAATTGAAGAATTACCCAAAAAAGTGGAAGAATATGTAAACAAAAATCCTAATCTTAAGAAGAGTCCAAAGAAGCCTAGTTGCTATATGCTTGGAGAATACCGTATTCTTGATAAAAAACCTAAAGCAGCTTATGATATGGAATTTTGTGAGGATTTAGATTTACTTATTCTTGTTATATGTTCTACAGTTGATGATCTTTATATTCCAAACCGTGAGCTTAGTTTTGAAGAAGGTAAGTTTGATAAAGTATTATATTTTCCTAAAGATGAGGTGGAAAGATGAAAAGTGAAAAAAGTATAAAGGAAAGAATATATTCTGTTCTTCCTATTGGTTCTTTATCTATGATGGAATTTTTTAAAATTTTGAAAATTAGATTTACAGATGATGTTCCAACAGCTGCAATAACAACTTCTACAAGACCAGAATTACTTTTAAATAAAAGTTTTATTGAAAAATATTGTAAAACTAATGAACATTTGTTGATGTTAATAATGCATGAACTTTATCATATTATTCTAGGCCATACTAGAATTTTTAAACGTCATACGATGTTAGATAATTTAGCTTTTGATGCAGTTATTAATGCAATTCTTTGTCGTTTATTTCCCAAAGAGGAATATGTTTCTTTTTTTGAAAATGCTAATAGTGATGCTTTTTTCCCTTCTTGCCTTTTAAGGCCAAGAGGGGAAAATACTCCACAAGAGTTTCACAAAATATTGAAAAATCTTTATAAAACTAATACAGGTACTTATTTTGAAGTTTACAAAGTTATTTGTAAAACTTTGAAAGATAAAGAATTAGGTGAAGATTTTATTTTACTGGGTAATCATAGTTATGATGATGCTAGCAATAATCCTTTAATAAAAGATATGATTGATTCAATTACTGATAAATGGGAAATTAATAAGTTTGGTGATAAAAAGCTTTTTAAAGATGTTTTTGAAGGAAGAATTCTTTTTAAAAAAGTAAAGAGAGTAAATCAAATTAAAATGCGAAGGTTATTAATCAAGGCTGGAATCATCGATAGTCTTGCATCAAACACTAATGTTTCCAGTAGATATATGAAAACTGAAACTGTAAGTTTTGTTCCTAATTTTAAGGATCGAACTGTTTTTGCAAAATCTTACTTTTATGGTATGCCACTACTTTATAATAGTGAAGTAGATGTTATAAACCAAAGTTTAAATAGCAGGCTTAAAGCATTAGTTTATTTAGATGTTTCTGGATCGGTTTATAATAGTATTAATAGTTTGGCATCACTATTATTAAAACCTTATAAGAATGGTGAGTGTTTATTATTTGCTTTTTCTACAATAGTAGATGAAGTTGCTTATGAAAATTTTAGAAAAGGAAAATATAAGACAACGGGAGGCACAGATATAAATTGTATTTTTGATCATTATTTTTCTTTGCCTAAATCTAAACAAACAAATAGGATTTTAATCTTAACTGATGGGTTTACTGGTAGAGTAGATGATAAGTTTTATAATGAAATTAAAAGTAAGGATTTAGAAATTTATTGTGGTCTTTTTGGTAAAGAACAAACAAAAAAAGATTTGCAGTCAGTTGTAAAGTATTTTGAAGAGTTTAAAGGAGTTTAAGCGAAAAGCATTTTATATTATTTTGAGATATTGTTGTAATATAGTTATAACATAAGTTTGCTCTTATTTAATAAAAAAATATTTTTTAAAATTATATAAAATTTGATACGTAATTACCAATGCCTTAGTATAATCTTTCTTTTTTTTCAAAATATGTTATAATGACTTAATAAATATGCTAATTAAGGAAGGAGAAATTATATTTTTTTAAATGGTAATATAGAGAAGGGAAAATTTCCAGTTCCAATTACATCGCCTTTTTCAGAAGGAGAAAAACAAATTTATATAATGTCATTATATCTTGCATTACTAAAGACAAGTAAAAGAAATATTCCTTTTTTTGTAGATACTCCTTTTGCAAGAATTGATTCTACCAATAAAATGGCTATTATTGATGTTTTCTTTAAAAGTATAGAAAATCAAATTTTTATTTTATCAACTGATTCTGAGATTTATGGGAAATACAAACTATTAATTGATGATAAATTAAATAAAACTTTCTTACTTAAAAGCACTAGATATGGAGTAACAGAAATATTTGATAATGAATATTTTGAAGGAGAATAATTATGATATTTAAATTAAGAACATCAAAAGAGACTATGGAAATATTCCAAGAAATTGGAAATAGCTTATACTTGCAACCATTTATATTGGCTAAAATTGCAATTGCTTTATCAATTAAGAGTAAGAAAAATTTTCAAGCAGAAGATTTTAAAACAGATAACGATGGGTTAGAATTAAATAGGCAAACGATAACTGGTGATTATGATGAACTATTCAAAGCTTTAATTATTTCTAGACATAACAAAAACATTGAAGATAGCGAGTATTTTCCAAAGTATATTAAAGCGCATTTAGATAGAGGTTCTAAAATGTTGTTATCCGAGTATAGATATAATCCCAATAATTTTTATAGAAATATTTTAAATTTAGATGCTAATATTTAGCTTGTATTTTAAAGGTCAGACAACTGACCTTTTTACATGAAATTTATTAAATATACACATTTTATTCTTGACATTTACTAATAATTTTGGTAAAATAATAGAGGTTTTGAGTAGGCCTTATGAGGGCCTATATAAAATGACAAAACGAAACGCCCGGTAATGTGGCAGAAAGGAGAAAGAATGCCTACTGTAAATCAAATCATTAGAAAGCCAAGAAAGGCTAAAGAGAAGAAGAGTAAATCAGTTTCTTTAGGTATTAACTATAACGCGTTAAAGAAAAAGTACACTAATGTTAATTCGCCTCAAAAAAGAGGAGTATGTACAAGAGTTGGAACTTTAACTCCTAAGAAACCTAACTCAGCTATTCGTAAGTATGCGAGAGTTAGACTTTCAAACGGAATTGAAGTGAACGCTTATATTCCAGGTGAAGGACATAGATTACAAGAACACAGTGTTGTATTAATCAGAGGTGGTAGAGTTAAAGACTTACCAGGTGTACGTTACCATATCGTTAGAGGCACATTAGACACTACAGGTGTTGAAGGCCGTAAACAAGGACGTAGTAAATACGGCGTTAAAAGACCTAAATAACTAAAATAAAATAATATAAATGAAAGGAGGAATAACATGCCAAGAAAAGGACATGTACCAAAGAGAAAGGTTTTACCTGATCCGATATATAATTCACCAGT